>JANPEU010000612.1:0-8831 GCA_031423175.1 Bacteroidota bacterium | reverse complement strand
ATAAACATCTGCAAGTTCATTTTCTCCGGACTGTGTATAGGCGGCTGCAATTGACACCAGTGCATTAAACCGTTGAGCAATGCTGTTTACTCTGCGGCTGGTCTCATAGAAAGCCTGGGCAAAATATAATGCAGAATCTGGCTGCTTTATCGTTAAATACCAAGTGGCCATGCCACGTTGGTATTGCAGCAGCATAAAATCATACAAGGGGTGTGAGTTATCAGGTAAGTCATCACCTCCTTTGCGGACATATTGAACAGCCGCTTTATTATTTTGAAGGGCATAATAAGCTAATGAAATATCAAAGTCCAGTGAACTAATTCTTCGTTTGTCATTTGCTTTCTCTGCCAATGGAAGGGCTTTAAAATAATATTCCAATGCAGTGGCATTATCGCCTTTTGTAAATGAGAAGTAAGAACCAATCCAGTTATAACTGGCGGCAAGCAGGGAATCATTCTTCAATTGTTGTGCTATCTGAAGTAAACGGACACATTCAGTAGAATCTATATTGCCGCCTCGGAAGAAACTTTGATTTTCTAAAATTTTTGTAAGCAGATTAAATTGCTCAAGGGGCTTGCTGGTATTAGTTAAAACAGTTTTTAAACTATCAGCATATTTATTTTGTGCGAAAGTAGTACTGATGGCTACGAGGAATATGGCAGTAAAGCAAAAGAGAATTATAGTTTTTTTCATAAATCAGTTAGTTAGTTTGATTATTCTCCAATTCTTCAATTGTTTTTTTAGCACTGGCCAGCCGTATCTGTTTATTTTTCTCCACTAGTTTATGTGTAGCCCATTTTTCTAGTTTATGATGAAGTGGTACCAGTAATGCAGCTATGCTAACCAATGCCAGCAACATCAGCACCGGAGAGTGATGGGTGATGTGTTCTAAAAAAGGATGGAGTAATAAATTCAAAAACTCAAATACGAGTAACAAAGCTATTATACCCAGAAACTGTATCAGTTTTGTATTGGTTATATGACGGCGGCTGAGTGCTAAAAACAAAATGACAAATGTGATAATGCCCAAGCCTAATAAAGCGTATTGAATATTTTGTTTGCGTTGTTCTTCTTCCTTTATTTGTTCTTCTGCTACTTCCTGCTGTCGCAAATCTTCTTCAAACGTCATTAATTGTATTTGCTGATTAGCTTTACTGCTGTTTAAAGAATCAGCGGCCGTTTTAAAAACATTTGCATACTTCAAGGTGCTGTCGCAATTTGTTTTTTCATAAATATCAGTAAGCAGTTGTGCCGGTTTACTGCTCAGGTAAAAGAATGAAGTATTGCTTACCGCTGCAATTGCTTTTTTTGCATAGAACACACAAGAGTCGGTTTGATTAAATCGCTGATAATGCTCTGCCAAACCTGTGTATGCCATATTGAGATACCTGATATTAGGTGTGCCTACACTTTGATTGATTGCCATATTAAAATAGCTGATAGCAAGTGGAGCATTGCCCAGTTTGCTATGTACACCACCCAGGTTTGTAAATAGGAAAGCGTTATTGGAAATGGTCTTTAACCTTACAAAAATTTCATAAGCCCTTTGTGAATACATTAACGACGAGTCTAAATTATTGGTAGCCAGATAAACAGCCCCCAGATTAGAAGGAGCCCAGGCTTTTATTTTTTCATTTTTCCCTTTATCTGCGTGTGCTGTTGAGGAAAGGTAGATGCTTCTGGCCTTATCATATTCCTCTCTATCCCTGTAAATATGTGCTGTTTGATTTTCTGCAAAAGCCAATATAGATAAGTTGTTAGTTTTTTCTGCTGAAGCAGTTGCTTTATGGTGATAATCGAGGGCTTTAATATTGTTTCCCAGTAGCCGGTACCCCTGACCTAAAAAAGAATAAGCAACCGTCATTTCAATTTTCTTATTTCCACTTTTTGATTGGTTCAATAGTTTTAACCCTGTTTCAATACACCATTCGGGGCTATTATTAATTTCTGTAGCTACCAGGCTTATGAGTAAATCAACTTTTTTATCGTCGTCTTTTTCTACAGCAACTTTTTGCAGTATTGAATCTACGTTTGGCTTTTGTGCAAATACAGTTTGCATACTTACAATAGAACAAAAGAGTACTATTATTTTTTTCATGTTCGTTAATTAGTTTGATTACAACAAAAATTCGTCTGCGTTTTCAGGATGTACTATATGTGCAACCGCCGCCGGGTAAGTATTGCTAAAAGCCCGGCTTACCCCGCCTTTTGCCTTGGGATTCCATTTACATTCAAAAGCGGTAATGGTTCCATTGGTGTCTTCTATATAATCTACTTCCTGCTGTGCAAGTGTTCGCCAGAAAAAACGGGAGACCTGTTGTTGGGTGTTGTTTAAAAATTTCATCCGTTCGCTGATGAACCAGTTCTCCCACAACTGCCCCGTATCATTTCGCAGGTTTACCGGGTTAAATTGGTTAATGACGGCATTGCGTAAGCCATTATCGTAAAAATAAATTTTATAACTTTTCTTCAGTTCATTCCGCAGGTTGCGGCTGAATGCCGGTAAGCGAAAAACAATAAATGCTTTTTCCAAAAGGTTGATATATTTTTCTACTGTTTCTGCATTTAATCCGCATAGCTGGCCCAGTTCATTATAGCTTATCAGTTGTGCCATTTGAAAAGCTAATGCCTGTACTAGTTTTTCTAATTTATCAGGTTTTTGTATCCGCTCCCAGGTAAGTATGTCTTTATACAGGTAACTATTAGCTAATTGTTTTAATAAGGCTTGTTCATTACCCGGTGATGTTATTATTTCTGGATAATAACCATATAACAAACGATGATGCAATAATCTTTTTTCTTCCAGCAAACTTGTATGATCCACCATTTCGCCAAAGGACAAGGGATATAAGTGATACTCCCATTTGCGGCCGGTAAGCGGTTCGTTTATTTTATTGGCCAATTCAAAAGCAGATGAACCGGTGGCAATCACTTTTACATCTTTTATATTATCGGTTATCAGCTTTATACAAATGCCGATATTTTCTATACGCTGGGCTTCATCAATCACCACTGTTTTATTGTTACCAATTAAAGATTTAAGTTGAGTGGAGCTGGGTTTTTCTAACAAACTTCTGATGTCTGTTTCATCTCCATTCCACCAGGCAATGGGTTGTTTTAATTGAGGTTGCATCAGTTGCAGTAAAGTGCTCTTGCCTGCTTGCCTGGGGCCAAGGAGGATGATAGCTTTATTGTCCTTCAACTTTGCAGCAATTATACCCTCAAGGCTTCTTTTTATCATTATTACGATTATATCCGTAAATTTAGTACCTTTTATTCGGATATTTCCAGAAAATTAGTATTATTTATTCTCTTCCTTTTTCCAGCTCCTCAATTGTTTTCTTTGCTGCTGCCAGCCGTATCTGTTTATTCTTCTCCACTAATTTATTAGTAGCCCATTTTTCTAATTTATGATGCAGGGGAACTAATAAGGCAGCAATGCAAACCAATGCCAGCAACATTAGCACCGGCGAATGATGTGTGATGCGTTCTAAAAAAGGATGGAGTAATAAATTTAAAAATTCAAAAACAACTAACAAAGCAACTACTCCGAGAAACTGAATAAGTTTTGTGTTCGTGATATGCCTACGGCTGAGGGCTAAAAATAAAATAATGAAAGTGATGATGCCGAGGGCAATTAAAGCGAATTGAATATTTTCTTTTCGTTGCTGTTCTTCTTTCATTTTTTCGTCTGCTGATTTTTGTTGGCGCAATTCATCCTCAAAAGTCATCAGTTGAGTTTGCTGAATTGCCTTTGTGTTAAATAAGCTGTCGTTGGTTATTCTGTATAGTTCAGAATATTTAAATGCACTGTCAACATTATTTCCCCTGTAGATATCCAAAAGTAACTGTGCGGGTTTAATACTGTTGCTTGCAAAATCTGTGTTTTGCACAGCAGCAATAGCTTTTTTAGCATAAATAATACTGGAATCTTTTTGATTGATGTCATTAAAGTATTTGGCTTTGGCAGTAAATGCCCGGTTAAGTTGTCTTGGCGATTTTGATTTATTACTTTCCAAAATAGCCATATCGAAATACCCAAGTGCAACAGCAGGGTTGCCCAATTTTCCATGTATAGCTCCAAGATTAATCAGCGTATAGCTGAAAAAATCATAGTATTTAATCCGCAGCGAAAGTTCATATTCTTTTTGTGCATACATTAAAGCAGAATCAACCTGGTTTATTGTCAGGTAAATTTCTGATAAGTTTTGAAAGCCCAAGACTTGTGCCTGTTGGTAGTTTGCCTTTTCAGCTAATTGTACAGAGGCCATATAATAGGTGATTGATTTGGCAAAATTTCCCAGGTATTTATATATAAGCCCTAAAAAAGTAGTTGACATGGCCAGCAGTTTTCCATTACCGGTTTGTTCGGCAATTTCTTTTCCTTTTAAAGCATATCCCAGACCTTTTTCTATATTGCCAGATACCCCATACATTTTAGCTGTGAAAGACATGGCATAGGCTTCCCCAATTTTATCCTTATTAATTTGAGAATAGTCCAATAATTTTTGAGCATATTTTAATCCTAGTACAGGATTTGTTTCGCCAATTATTACCAATGAACGATACATAATATCAATACGCTTGCTATCATCTTTTTCAGCAGCAATTTTTTGCAGCATGCTATCTATGCCTGCATTTTGAGAAAAAGCAGTTTGTATGCTTAGCAAAAAATAAAAAAGGGTTATTATTTTTTTCATCATTCAGTTAATTTATTCCAGGGCTTTACAATAATACCGTTGCTTCTTTTCTGTTCTTCCTTTCCACCATAAACCAATACTTTTTGAATGGCCTTTTTATTAAGAGAAGAGAAATATTCTATCCCTTTAAAAAAATCTGACGATATAGTTTCCCCGGCTTTTAATTCCATAGCTGTAAGCTTACCTGCTTTGTCTAATACAATATCCACTTCATTACCTGTCTTATCCCGCCAGTAATACAAGTTATCTGATGCACCTGCATTAAACCGTTCTTTCAACAGTTCGCTTACTATCATATTTTCAAACAGCCCTCCTTTGGCGGCATGTGTGGTAATTTGTTTGGCATTACTAATGCTCAATAATGAACAGGCAACACCTGTATCGTAAAAATAAAGTTTGGGGGTTTTAATAATGCGTTTATTAAAATTTCCATGATAAGGCTTTAGCAAATAAATAATATAGCTGCTTTGCAAAACACTTAACCAGGCTGCTATAGTTTTTTGGTCAATACCACAATCATTGGATAAAGAAGTAATGTTGAGAATTTGCCCGGTTCTGCCAGCACATAACTTCAGCAATTTTGTAAACTGCGATAAGTTGCTGATATTTTTTAATTGCCTTACATCCCGTTCAACATAGGTATTTATGTAGCCGGCAAACCAGTCGGCAGCATTTATTTTTTTCGTAATTATTTCGGGGTAGCCGCCATGTAAAATATGCCAACCATAATCAGTCTTTAATTTTTTATTCTCATTTAGCTCTTGTAACGATAAGGGTAATAATTGCAAGTAGGCAATTCTTCCTGCCAATGACTGGGTTATATTTTCTTGTAATAAAAAATTGTTTGACCCTGTAAGAATAAACAATCCCTTTTTTTTTGTTTCATCCAGCACTTGCTGCAAATAGGAAAATAAATGCGGAGCTCTTTGTATTTCGTCCAGTATAGCTCCATTTTTATATTGAGCTATAAAACCTCTTGGGTCGGTTTTGGCAAACTCCAATATATCCGGGTTTTCTAACGAGATATATGGCTTACCCGGAAATACGCTTTTGCAAAGCGTAGTTTTTCCACTTTGTCTTGGGCCTACTACGGCTACGCTTCTAAAAGTTTTAGCCAGCCTGGTTAATCTTGCTGCTGCTGTACGATTTATCATGATTTAAAGATAAATCAATTTTGGACAAATCCGGAATTCAATTCCGGATTTGTCCAATTCCATATTTCGCAAAAAATGTAAAATCTGGAATTGGCAGATTTACCCGGAATTACCCTGCTTTCCCAACTCTTCTGTCGTTTTCTTCGCACTGGCCTGCTGTATCTGTTTATTTTACCCTATTATATTTTTTTAAAATATCAATAACAAGTTTATGAGGTAACGCATATGATTTATTACCATTGATACCTTCCATTGTTTCAGCAGCTACCATCGCATTGATGATGGCTTCTTCTGTTGCCTGTATGATTGCTTCAAACAACGGGTTAATTAAATCATTCGGCAACTCATCAATCTTTGTAAATTGATCTCGTTGAAAAGCTGTTGGGTTTGCGGTGGAGAAAGCAATAAAAATATCTCCTGAACCATTTGTTCCTTGTCCGCCCACGATTCCAATACCTAATGAAACTCTTTGTACAATTCTTTTTAACTGATGCGGGAGTAATGGAGCATCTGTTGCAACGACTACTATAATAGATCCATCTCCTTCCTGCCTGTAAGATGGAGGGGCTTTTAATTCATTATTCAGCGTATCTATTAATTCTTTGCCAACTGGTACACCCGCAATAGTGAGATTTCTTTTTCTGCCAAAGTTGGATTGCACAAACACTCCTACCGTATAAGTGGAGTCTTTGATTTTTATAATTCGAGATGAAGAACCTGACCCGCCTTTAAATCCCAAACACATCATGCCGGTACCACCGCCCACATTTCCTTCTTTTATAAAACCGGATTTTGCACTGTCCAATGCTTCGTACGCATTGCTTTCTTTTACATGAAAACCATAAATATCATTTAAAAAACCATCATAGGTTTCTGCAACTACCGGATAAGTGTACCAGAAATCTTCTTTGTACCATCCTGTTTTTACATACCATTTTAATACAGCATCTCTTACTGTACCTACGCTGTTGGTATTTGTAATCATCACGGGCCCTTCCAAAAAACCGGATTCAGTTAACCATGTTGTTCCGGTCATTTCACCATTGCCGTTTAGTGTATACCAGTTTGCATAAACCGGATTATTGTTTTTTCCTCTTGGTAAAATAGCAGTAACGCCGGTACGCACCGGGCCCCTGCCTCTTATATTTTTTCCTTCGCCGGAAATGATGGTGCTGTAACCAACCTCCACACCTTTTACATCGGTAATAGCATTGAATTTTCCCGGCGTTCCTTCAAACGGAATTCCAATATCTCTTGCACGGGGCTTTTGTGCAAATAGAAACGACTGTGTAAGCAGAAGAACAAAAATTGTAGTTATCGTTTTCATATAAAATTATTTGAGATGATATTTCTGCTGAATAAGTTTAACCAGGTTTGTAGCCTGCCTGTTTAAGCTTCGGGCCTGCCCCCTCAGCACCGCTCCCAGCCATTGATAATTAAAAAGATCATTGTAGTATTTATAAATTAAATCAGGCTTGTTCTGCACTACAAAATTTTCTTTTGCTAAGCCATCTGCCGACTGTCCCAATATGCCATTCATGTTTTTAATATAAAATGAATTAAACAGTTCGTTTTGTTGAGTGGTCAGGTATAAAAATTGGTCCCGGGCAGCGATGCCTACATTTAAAAACTGACCCCTGATATAACCATCATAAGCGACCAGGCTGTCAACAGTATTTAAATCCCGGAGGAGCCTGAAGTTTCCTGCATTGCGTAATTGCTGAATCGTTCTGTCATTATATTTGAAATCCCTGAAATAAAACATCCGGGCTGCCCAGTAATACGCTTTTTCAGTATGCTCTTTCTTAAACGGTGGTTGAATATAATGACGTAATGAATCAACCTCTCTCAATCGTTCATCCCAAAACAGAATGTAGTCATTCAATTCAGCAGTATCTCTTTTAAGATCTTCGGTTAATGTAACTATGAATTGGCGGCCCCTGTCCTTTTCAATTTTATGTTCTAACTGATACTCTGCTAAAAAACCACAGAACACAGCAAGGAACAACATTAAAAACTCCCAGAAATAATGGGTCCATTTTTTTCTTGGGGTATGGGTGTGGGCATGTACTTCCATATAGTTTCATTTGAGTTTATACACTTCTCTTAATTCTTCAAGCATTTGAGCATTTAACTTTTGATAGTCGGCATACTGTTTTACTGATGCTCCCCAACTCCTCATTTGATAAGACCCCGTAATATTCACAGATTCTGTTTTATCAAACTCTCCCGGCTTACTAAAATGGAATGGAAATATTTCCCCGCTGTTTTCATATTGTGCTAAAGCATTAAAATAAAATAATTTGTAACGGGTGTTTATTTTATCGTAAAATTCTATGTCATTATGTTTTATCAGGTACGGCATCAAATACGAATCAAAAAAAGTGGATTCAAATTCATTTCTTGTTCTTATGTTGGTAATGGCTTCCGAAAGGTCGCCGGTTAATTTTTGCAATTCCATGCTTTTAAAATAGCGTAAAGAGCCAGAATTTTTTAACTGGACAAGAATAGCATCTTTTGGTTCAAAAAGATAGGGGCTGAACACTATAAAACCATAACTGAAGTTAACCGAAAACGCCTTGGAGCAATTGGTAATGGAACTATCCCGGAAATATTTCTTCAAATAGGTAAGCGATGAGTCTCTCTTTAGCCTGTTCATTTGCACGGTTTGGATGGTAGCAGAATCTCTCTTCAGTTCACTATAAAAACTAATTGCCAGTTCTTTTGCCCTGTCTTTTTCAATTTTATGCTCCAACTGATACTCGGCTAAAAATCCGCAGAACACAGCAAGGAATAACATTAAAAACTCCCAGAAATAATGAGTCCATTTTTTTCTTGGGGTATGTGAATGTGCATGTACTTCCATTTTATTTCATTAAAGGTGATATTGATGTTTTAGTAATTCAATCAACTTTTCTGCTTTTTCTTTTAAAGCCTTTCCTCTCAGTGAATTTCCCAAACTACTTAATGATAAGTA
>JANPEU010000611.1:0-4365 GCA_031423175.1 Bacteroidota bacterium | reverse complement strand
TGTATGGCTCTCGGTATTATCCCAGAATAATTTTGACTAATTTATTAATTAAATTGGGATAAGACACAATCGTTTTGAATTGGGAAAATAAAAGCCCTCCGAAAAATCGGAGGGCTTTATTATTAAGAAACTAATTTTATTAATATTGAATAGGTTTGATATTTACGCAGGTATATTAAATAAGCGTATAATTTCTTCATAAGACATCGCTTTTAACTGTTCTGGAGTATAACCAGCAGCAGCGCCACTCATAATGCGACCACCACCAATCACTCCTGGTATAAGTATATAACGATATTCAAGAGATTGAGGAAGGTTGATCAAAACAGGGGTAGTGCCTGGGTCAGCAACTGTGAACCTGCAACTACCAAATGTTTTTCTTGTTACAAATATCTTTTGAACAGCATAAATAGCTTCAATTTGATTTGTTGCACCACCAGCATCAGATGTGTAAGGAAGCAAGTAAGGTCCGAGACTTCCAATCCTCATATATGTAATCATTACTCCCTGATTTAAAATAGCAGCAATAAGGGATGGCGCATCTAAATGACGAACCCTGTGACAAGTACCATCAATTGTTGTATCTCTTGAAGCATATGGACTGGTTATCCATGCTGAATAAATAACATTTGCAGAACCAGTTGCACCAGTAGGACCCGCAGGACCGACTGGACCAATAGGGCCAACAGGGCCGGTAGCACCAACAGGACCGACTGGGCCAGTAGCACCATTAGTACCAGAAGTACCAGTTGGACCTTGTGCTCCAGTACCACCAACAGGACCTTCGGGACCTTCTTTGGTACAGCTTACAAATACAAAAACGATTGCTAATAAAAAGATTGAAAGGAGTCTGAGTTTTCTCATAACGTTTGTTTTGGCAGTTAAATAAGTTGTAGAATAAAATGATTAATCAACGTTTCTAAAAACGAGATTTAAAGATAAAGGAAAATATTTCAATTCAACGTGAGTTTTTTAAAAAAAACTTCAAAGACTGTATTTGCCCACTTAGCAGCTATCTGTTACATTTGCTTTTAACCAATAATTCGCAGGCTATGTATAAATTTTTTATAACAACAATTGCTTTATCAATATCAGTAATAAATGGATTTTCCCAGATAAAAAAAGGGACCCGAATGGCTGGTGCAAGTATTGGGACCGTACTCTATAATTCCGGAAAAACTGAATACAGCTTTCCCCCTCCCACCACAGGTTTTGTTTCCAATAATAAAAACTATGGTATAAGCCTGGGCCCGTCAATGGGATGGTTTATTTCTGATAATACTGCCGTTGGGGCTTCGGTGAATTTTGCTGTAAATAATTCGAAAACTACTGATGTAAGTGATGCAACAGGAAATACTTTTAATAAAGACAATTCGAATCGTTTTAATATTGGAATTGGCGGTTTTGCCAGAAATTATTTTAAAACAGAAGGTAATTTACTTCCCTTTGGGCAAGTAAATCTGAGTTTCGGAACGGGTACTTCTAAATCTGATGGTTTTAATTTTATTGGTAGCGATAAATACACGTATAAAGGAAAATCGAGCGGCGATTCATATATGAATGCAGGCTTAAGTTTCGGAATTACAAAAATGCTGAATAATAATATTGGACTTGATCTTTTTGCAGGCTATAATTATTCAAAAACTAAAAGCGTTTTTAAAAAAACAACATTGATAGATCTGGGTAATAACGGAACTACCGATCAAACCAGCATTAGTGAGCCCACTATGAAATACTCAAATCATGGAGCAATTATAGGTGTAAGCTTCCAGATTTTTTTAGATAAGAAAAAATAAATTTCTCTGTTATAAATGTTATAAAGAAAATCCCCGTAACAATTGCCACAGGGATTTTTTTATGATACAATGATTTGTTATTTACTCATCATTTGTTTTGCTTCTATACTTAATGTAGCATGCGGCACAGCACGCAGTCTTGCTTTATCTATCAACCTACCGGTAACCCGGCAAATACCATAGGTTTTATTTTCTATCCGCATCATGGCTTTTTCCAGGTGATCAATAAAAGTGATTTGGCGGCTTGCCATCTGACTCAATTGTTCTCTTTCCATACTTACACTACCATCTTCCATTGTCATATAGCGACCTTCATCCATATCACCACCTTCGTCTTTACGGGTTATCAATCCCTGCAAGTAAGCAAGTTCTTTTTTTGCTGCATCTAATTTTTTCTGAATAATATCCCGGAATTCATTCAGGTCATTATCTGAATAGCGTTGTGTAGGTCCTGAATGTTCAATAGCATATTTATCTAATACTGATTTGGTAAAATCAGGTTCATATCGTACAGAACTTTTCGTTGTAATTTTCGGCATCACAACCTTCGAAGGTTTTGGGGGTTCTTTTTTCAAAATTTGTTTTATAGGGGGTTTGATTGATACAAGGGATTTTGGATCGAATACTCCTGGTTTTTTAGCCACGAATTTTTCAACGGGCTTTGCTGCAACTGGTGCAGGCAAAGAACTCGGTTTTGTTACAATTTTAGCAACAGGTTTGGCTAATGGTTTGGATACGGGTTTTGATTTAATCACTTTTGATACTGATTTTATTGGTTTTTTAGCATCCGGTTTTACGATTTTTTTAACCACCGGTTTTGACACCTTCTTTGCAACAGGTTTCTTTACTTTTTTAGCAACAGGTTTTACTGCTTTTTTAGGAGCAGGTTTTTTAATAGTGGGCTTTTTAACCGGCTTTTTTGCTGCAGGTTTTTTGGCAACTACTTTTTTTGTTGGCTTGGCAGGCTTTTTTGCTATCGTTTTTTTCTTAGTAGCCATAATGGTTAGGCTTTTTTTGAAATAATCACTTTTAGTTGAAAATCATTCACTTCAATATCAATTCCCTCATTTATCTCTGGCAAAAATTCAATTTTATCAGCCAGAATTTCGGCGCAAATATAGGCGTTAAACTCAATCAACGAATTTTTTAATCCATTACCTCCAGATAGTTTTACTAGAATACGGTCAGTAAGTTCAAAACCCGACTCTTTTCTTATCTTCTGAATTCTGTTTACAAACTCACGGGCATGTCCTTCATTTTCAAGTACAGGAGTAATTGTAACATCCAAAGCCACCGTCAAACTTCCTTTATTTGCTACCAGCCAGCCGGGAATATCTTCACTTGTAATATCTACATCACCAGTTTGTAATATTATGGATTCGCCATCAACTGACAAATTATATTGACCTTCTTTTTCCAACATTGCAATCTGTTCCTGTGTGAATTGAGCCAATGCCGCAGATACGGCTTTCATTTTTGCCCCCATTTTTTTTCCCAATGCAACAAAATTGGGTTTGATTTTTTTACTGATAAATGTATTGTCGGGGTTCAGGTATTCAATTTCTTTTACATTCACTTCCGCTTTTACTAAATCTTCTACTTTTTGCATTTGCGTTTTCATAAAAGGATATAAAACCGGAATCAAAATCTTTTGTAAGGGCTGACGGACTTTTATATTTTGTTTTTTACGCAGCGATAAAACCAACGAGGTAGCATCCTGTGCCAGCTGCATTCTTTCTTCCAGAGCTGTATCAATAGCCCCCCTGCCTCCGCCAATTGGCGGAGGGTTCTCAGAAACATCCCCAGATGGGAAACTAATATGATGTATTGATTCAACTAAACTTCCATCGGGGTTTTTGAAACGATGCGTTATTGCATTCAGGTTTTGGAAAATTGCGTCGCTGAAGAATGGTGATATTGGAGCTATTAAACGCAATACTGTTTCCAAACATTCATACAATGTTTGATAAGCACATATTTTATCCTGTTCATATTCTCCTTTCCAGAATCTTCTTCTGCATAATCTTACATACCAATTACTCAATTGTTCATCCACAAAATCTTCAACGGCACGGCCAGCCTGGGTTGGCTCGTAATCGTCCATATAGTTATTTGCTTTTTTTACCAACGTATTCAATGCAGACAGGATCCATCGGTCTATTTCAGGACGCTCAGTTACCGGAATATATTTTTCCTGAAATGTAAACCCATCTACATTGGCATAAAGAACAAAAAACTGGTAAGTATTATAAAGCGTTCCGAAAAATTTACGTTGTGTTTCTTTAATGCCTTCCAAATCGAATTTCATATTCTCCCAGGGCGATGCATTGGTTACCAGGTACCACCGGGTGGCATCGGCTCCATATTTTTCAATGGTAGCAAACGGATCAACAACATTTCCCAGTCGTTTGCTCATTTTGTTGCCTTGCTTATCCAATACCAGGCCGTTGGAAACACAGGTTTTATAAGCAGCCCCCCCGCCCCCCAAAGGGGGGATTTTGGAAGCCCAGATGGGGTTACCTTTCATTTCCGTTTCCAGGCTGTCATATATCAGGCAATTGATGGCATG
>JANPEU010000610.1:0-2668 GCA_031423175.1 Bacteroidota bacterium | reverse complement strand
GTCTTTTACTGAAACCAGAACTTCGGCCCCCCTGCCTCCGCCAAGAGGCGGAGGGTTCTTAACAGTCTTTACGGTTACTGTCGGTTCATACCCATCGGGGTTTTGTTTCTTCTTTTCAGCAACAACATAAAATGCATTCGTAATTAAATTCAAAATCACTCTTCCAATATCCTGCGGAATGATATTGATGTTACCAATGCTTTCATCAAAATCAGTTTTCATTGTTGCATTAAATGATTTGTCTTTTGCACGAAGGCCATGATATGCCAATCTTAAATATTCATCTGCCAGTGCATTTATATTTGTTGGTTCTTTTACACCGCTGCTGCTACGGCTGTGTTGAAGCATTCCTTTTACAATATCACCGGCACGTTTTCCATGATGATTTATTTTTTCCAGGTTTTGTTTTAAATCCTGTGCTATTTGTTTTGCATCTTCTAAATTTCCTTTAGCTATTTCTTCATTCATCTCATCAATTAACTCTGCACTCACATCAGAAAAATTATTCACGAAGTTCAACGGGTTTTGAATTTCATGTGCAATGCCTGCGGTGAGTTCGCCAAGCGAAGCCATTTTTTCTGACTGTACCAGTTGTGCCTGTGTTTGTTTTAAATTGGTTAATGTGTTTTCTATTTGCTCTTTAGCCAATTCTAATTTATTGAAGTCCTCATACCGTGCATAGGCCGTAGAGAATGCATCGGCTACAGATTGAATAAGCGTTAATTCTTCATTTCCTAACTGTGTTGTATTAGCTACATACAACATGCCTTGTAAAAACGGAAGGAAGTGCAGATAAAATCCACCATCAGGCAAAGTATTGAGGTATTGTTCTTTTTTTTCAATGGCTCCCTGCTTTACCAATGTATCTGCCATATTGATAAATTCAGTTTCGCCCCAATGGTCAATGTAAAGTTGTTTACTGCGCCAGCGGTTTACCACTTCTGAAAAATTGCCCGGCGTTTCATAGGGCAGATGAAAGGCAGCAATTGCTTTGCCATCGGGTGTTGAAAGAAAAGTATGAATGAGTTGTTGTGCATCATCCATCAAAAAAATACCACAGCGGATAAATGGAACACCGATAGTTGTAAGTTCATTCCAGATTAATGGAGTGATTCTCTCCAGGTCACTAATTGTACGCATGGAAGCAATTTCTGCACGAACACGATCAAGAGCTGATTGCTTTAATGCCTCCTTTGCACTTGCTTCTGCTATCTGCAAATCATTGAAACGTGTATAAGCCAATGAAAAAACAGAAGTGGCACGTTTCAACAGATCCCAACTTTCTGCAGATATATCTCCGGGTGATGCAGCGCCGATATATCCATTGGAAAATTTATTTAAATGATAAGTACGGTCAGGAATATTTTCTCCGTAAAATCCTTCAAATGCTTTTGAATGTTGAGTGCAATAGTGAATCCATTCTTTCCTGTTCTCTCCCTGCATGGGAATGGAAATTTGTTTTTTATCTGAATTATAAAATTCAAGCATCTGCCTGCCCACCCATGTGGCCTGCAGTTTTATTATCATGTGGTCAGTCACCAGTTTCGTTTCATCATCCATTATTTTTTTAATGGCATACCAGCATTGTGTATTTCCTAAAACTTCATCATGAATATAGATTGAACTTGTTTCTAATTCTTCCACACCCAGCAATCCCATTTCTTTACGCAGCACTTCTGCTACTTCCACCAGTTCTTCCGGTTTCTGCATGGCTAAAGCTCTTGCTCTTACTTTTTCCATCGCTGTTTCTATCTGTGCCTGTCTTGTTTGTGCCTCTGCTCTCTGTAGATCAAGGTATCGCCTGTATGTTTGTCCGAATACACCAGCAAATCTTTTAAATATTAATGCGGCTTCTTCTGCTATTGGTTCTGATGTAAAAGCAAAAACAGCACCTTCCGGAAAAAAGAAATCACTGTGAATTTCTTTTGATGGCAAACTATCCAGGTTAAAACGGGTTGGATAATCCCGGTAATTATTAATGGCGCTGTAGTAATTTTTTATATCATCACCTGCCAATTCATAAGAGTAAAAAGTTTCTTTATTCTTCCATGCATGATGTACACCCTGCAGCATGGGATGAATAGTGACATCAAGATGCCCGATTATCAATGCAGCTTCACCTGTTTGGCTTGACTTTGCTGTCCATACTTCTGTATTATTTGTTTTACTGAAAATTAAAATACCGCAGCGGTTTGTTGTTACGCCAAGATGAACGAGCTGATCAAACATGGTGGCAACAGTTTCTCCAACATCCTGGCTATTGTGCATCGCCATGGTTTTGCTACGAACTCTTTCAAGAGATGCTTCTATATGTGCTTCTCTTGCCTGTGCTTCTGCTTTTTGCAAATCGAGGAAACGAGTATAAGTTTGATCAAAGACCATTGCAAAGCGTTTGAATATTTGTTCTTCCGGGCATTGTACTTGTGTAATCATTACTAAATAACCATACGAAAAATAAGCACAGTGTAATTTTTGCCAGTTGGGTAATACAAACCCTGCTGCTATTGATTCTTCAAAATACTTTCTGGCAGGAGGAATAGTCATCAGCCAATCATAATGTTCCTGCAGGGCTTGCTCTTCTAATTGCTCTGTATGATAAGTTTCTCCGTTTTCCCATCCTTTGTAAATGTTATTATGCGTAACATCTCCGATATTAGGTAAATAAAAA
>JANPEU010000609.1:0-2536 GCA_031423175.1 Bacteroidota bacterium | reverse complement strand
GTATAATTTATCAGTCGTATCAGTAAGTTTTAAGGCAACTGAAAATAGAGTTGGGTAAATATCATAATTACTACTTTTGCTATTGTAATAACGCCTGCGTTCTAATTCAGCCGCATCGCCATCCAGGTATAAGTTAATTATTTTTTGTCCCCGATCATGGAACAATACAACCAGATTGTCATTGAATACATCAAGAGCATCTTTATCTTGCTGCAATAATTTTACAAACTGAATTAATTTTTGATTTATTATTTTATCCAGGTTTTTATCGCCAAATTGTTTCAGTAATGCAAAAGCAATTTTTTCTTTTGGCAAGGAATCTAGCTTAACAAAATCAAATTGTTCTTCCGGGTTTTTTGATTTAAATAACTTATAAAAATATTTTTGCAATTGTTCTACCTCTGTACCTGTTTCTTTTTTTTGTAAAGTCATGGCCATTATAAAAGTCTTTTTTACTGAGTCTGTGATTGAATTATCAACCTCAGCCAATTCAAAACTTTTATTAGCCGCATTTAAAATCGGAGTTTGTGTGAGATTATCTCGTTTCAAAATTTCATCATCGGCAAATTTAGATTTGAGAAAACTTTCAAGTTCAGTTAATGTAATTTTCCCGTTTTTGTCAGCATCGGCAAGTACCTTTAAACCATTGAGTAAATAATAAGAAAAGACCCCGCTGCCATTTCCCCATTCAGCATTCTCAGCAGACAGCTCATCGGGTCCGCAGGAAGTAATCCGAATTTCATTGTTTTCCACTGCCCGCAATTGATCTCCCACCAGTTGATTTCCCCTAAAATCATTCCCCGCAAGATTTCCGGAATGACAAGCATCGGTTATTAAAATTACTTTTGCTTCATTTTTTGTGGAAAGAGTATTCGCATAATAATTCAAATCTTCTATCCGCAAAGCATTATTAATATAATTTGTACGCGGTGTATTTTGTGCAAGCAAAAAGCCCAGTTTGTAAATAGTCGTATTTTCCATGTCCCCATGACCAGAAAAATAAAAATATACAAGATCATTTTTTTTTGCTTTTCGAATCAGCCATTTCAATTCTTTATAAATAGCAGCAAAACTTGCAGCTGAATCGAGCAATAACCTAATATTATCTTCAGGTACTGAGCCGCCGGCTTTTGATAAAAGATAGTCGTTAAAATTTTGCGCATCTTTTGTAGAAAATCGTAATTTTTTTATTCCGATACTTTCATAGTTTGAAACACCAACAATGAGTGCATAGGTATTCCCTTTGTTTATAGTAGTGATATTTTGTATGGCAGGCGTTTGCGATTCGGCATGCCCCAGAAAAAAAAATAATAGTAAAATGAAAACTAGCTTTTTAATAATCATCAGATTCATTTTAAATAAGCAATAAATAAAATCTGTTCCTCCAATTTGTCACTCTGTTTTAAAAACCGGCGTCTGTGCACAGGGTTTATAAGTGTTATCCATTTGCGGGCATAAAGTTCGGGAAGCTTTTGATATGGTTTGTTTTTTTACACCCGCCATTACTACCTCCCAGGTAACATCCTGATAAAATGGACCCATATATTTTTCTAACGACTCACGAAAATTGAAAGTGAATATACCTCCGATATTAGTATTCCCAGCCGATAATTCTCCTTTTGCTGCAGCTGTCATTAAAAGAGATTGTTTTTTTGAAAACATAACAGCTCGCCACGGTAATTGAGATAAATATTAATTTTATCATCATTACCTGAATTATTAGTACCTGGATCTAATAATGTAACTTTTGCATCAACAGAACGGAGTATGATAAGACTGCTGTCCGTTTTGCCACTCTCGTCTTTCCCATACTCTTCTTCAAATTCCATTCGTATTGCCGAGTTTGAAAAATCTGAAACGGCATCTCCATAACGAGCTATTAAAAAACCGCTACCATCATTATATCTTGTTAAAAAAGCCTGGTAATTATTTGAAGTGCCCTTTACATTGAAAAAATATTTAAACTCATAGAGTGTTTGTGAAAAACAACTATTGCCAGCTAAAAATAAAATTCCGATAAGTAAGAAAATTGGAATAACCCCCTGTCCTGAAATCGATTGACTGCCTGTTTTTTTTGTCTTAATCATTCGTAAATAAATTTGAATGCGAAAGTTAAAAAAAATTATGACTCGTTTCAAGTAGATATTGATATCAATTTTTGAATTATCAATACCAACTTCCATTAATAAAAACCCGAATGCGGCAAATATGAACTAACTTGCAAGGTCTGCTGATTGTTCTATTAGCAATATTCCTTCAACATTATATTTTCAATATGAAAAAAGATACGATATATCAGTTTGTTTGTTTTGTAACAGCCCTTGGTCCTGATGAATTTGCGCCACAATGGGAAAAATTTGCAAAAAGATTAAAAGTTAGTAAAGCGGATGCTCCATTAGTACAGCAAACAACTGGTTCAAAAAACAGGTTTCGATATATTTCAACTCATGAATGGAGCGAACAGGATATCCAGTTTAGTTTTATGACGAATAAGAAAGTTGAACATTTTCCAGAACATAGTGTACGGGTAGTGCAG
>JANPEU010000608.1:0-5290 GCA_031423175.1 Bacteroidota bacterium | reverse complement strand
CCGCCGGGGCGATTATACAAATCCCGCAATTTTAGAAATGCACGGCATCCTGAGTTCAGCTTATTACCAGCAGGCTATTGATAAAATTTTAAAGCAATTTCCTGATGCGGTGTTTTATATTTTTTCAGATGATATGAATTGAAACAGATTCAATTTCTTTTAACGTTGCGGCCAATGCAGTTACATTCATTATTTGTTCCTGCACAATTGTAAACTCTTTTCTGATTATTTCAGCAATGGGTAAAAAATATTTTTCACTTTGCCAATAGCCTTTCAGGTAAACATCAGCAGGATGGTTGAAGAAATTTTTATCGAAATGAAAAAATGGCTGCCGGTAAACCTTTTTAATAGATGATGGTAAAATCCGTTCTCTTATTTTTCCAATAAATGACCGGTTGGTAAAATGCTGAACCAGTTCGTCATTTGCAAATTCACATTTTGTATTAAAGAAAGAAAGTTCAAAATTGCGAAGTCTTTCCTGATTGTAACTGCTTACATCCAATTGAAGTCCGGTATTTTTTCTTAATGCTAAGCTTTTTCCAGCTGCATACTGAAAAAGTTGGTTACCCAAACCCCCTGATATTTTTGTAATAATCATTTTTTTCTGGCAAAAACCTGTATTCCGTAGCAAAGCAATTCTGATGACCCTTTATCTTTTTTGGATAATCGCTGTAGCACGAAAAGATTCAGATGAATAATTATTTTTTCCAGGATATTGATTTTTCTATCTGAATATTTAAGTGCAATTCTTTTTATTCTTCTGCATTCCTGTGCCATGAATTCAAAATAATTTCCATTCAATTTTAGTTCCTCTATTTCAAAGCCATTGTCAGGTAAATGCTTTTCATAAAAATAACGGTTGAAGCCAGATGCAAAATGGTACGGAGCAAAATGGGTTAAGCTGGCAAACGGAGCCGTTAATAATAAATAACCACCCGGTTTTATTAAACGGGTAAATTCCTTAAGTGCAGCAATCGGATCCGGGATATGTTCAAATACTTCTGTACACATGATTGCATCTACCGATTGATCGGGTAGGGGAATTGAAGTAATGTCTGAAACAATATCCAATTTTGTGTTGTCCCAATTTCCCTGTTGTAAACCATTGCTGCCGGTGCCGTCATACTGTCCAAAATCCTGGGCAATATATTTTAAGTGTGTACAATATTTTTTAAACTGGCATTCGCCGGCGCCTGCATCCAGCAACGTTAAATCTTTTGGAATTTTTTTAAGTGTTTCTTCAATCCATTTCTCCCTTACTGCTTCGTTTGTGGTACCAACTTTAAACATTTTAGATTTTGCTTTTAAAATAAATGTCACCGAATAGAGTTTTGTGAAATGATTTTTCTTTTAATAAGGGTAAAAAATCTGTATATGTCAGCCATTCATTCAACTTCATTTGAAAAGATTCGCCAATACTATAATTAAATACAGCATCAGCATCCAGCGTATTCAATTGCTCAACACAAATGTAAAGATTCTTTGCCATTTCTGGTACACAATATTCAAATGAAAGTGCCGGTACTTTTTTAGTTAATCCTTTCAGCACCTCCGACTCAAATCCCTCCACATCTATTTTACAAAAATCGGGCATTCCATATTTTTCAATAAGTCTGTCAACTGTGGTAACCGGAACAGCGATGGGTTCTTTCCAATTATTTCTTTTAAAACGATCAGCCCCGGTTTTCGAAATAAATTCTTTTGAAAAAGTTGAGATGGTGGATTCATCTGCAATATGAAAATCCAATATGCCTTCTGATGCTGAAAGCCCCTTATGTTCAATATGAATTTTATCGCCAAATTTTTTTGTAAGAATCCCGATACAATTTGCCTGGGGCTCAACAGCTACTACATTTGCTTCCAACTCAAGAAATAGTTGAATTCTGTTTCCAATATTTGCACCGATGTCAAAAACCAAACCGTTTTTTGGTACAAATTTTTTGTAAAAAGAAAGAACTTCCTGATGGGTAACTTCTTTCTTGTTTTTTCTGAAAATATTCAACAGCATTTTAAATTTATTTAATAAACCAAAAACAACCGCAGCCATACTGCTGATCTTTTACAAGAGAAGGGTTGGCATTTTCAATGAATCCGCCTGTGTCTGATATCAAAGAAAATTCTTTTAAGGTTAATGGAGAAAAATATTCAGCAATTTGTTCAAAACTATAAATGCGATGGGCATTAAATTCAATACGGGGTTTGCCAACGGGTGTTACAAAAAGTATAGTTCCTCCGGGCTTTGTTACTCTTTTTAATTCTTCAATTGCTTTTTGATCTCCATCAGCATCCAGGTCATCCCCATATCTTCCTAAACCAATATGTTCAATTGTATGCATGCAGGAGATTGATTCAATGGAATTATCCGGGAATGATAATTTTTTAAGATCAGCAAACCCGGAAGTATAATTCGAAATTGAAATAGCAGCCGGACGGTAATCATAAAATTTTACAGGAACAAAGGCTGACAGCATAGTGCCAAAATAAAGTATTGAAGAAATATCTGTATGCTCACTTGGTTTTGTTTGTGCAATTATTCTTGCGGCCCAGGCCGGGTGATATGTATAATGCGCATCAAATGGCGTATTTTTTATTTTATCATTCAGGCATGGATATGTATCGGATAAGTGAACAGTAGATTTGTTTTTTGAATTCATTTTTTTGAATCGGAAAAATTCACTCCAGTATTCAAAAAAACGACCAACCCTTTTTGGAAAATGAATTAGAACAGATTTTGTCAATCGAATTAAATAATTTTTCCAATACATAATTAGGTATATGTTTTATTGCAATTAAAACCTTTTACATTTGCGAAAATAAGGCAACAAATGAAGAAAGCCCTAATTACAGGTATTACCGGACAGGATGGAGCCTATCTTGCTGAATTACTCTTACAGAAGGGGTATGAAGTGCATGGAATAAAACGCCGCTCATCACTGATCAATACGCAACGAATTGATCATTTATACCAGGACCCCCATGAGTCAAAAGTAAAAATGGTTTTGCATTACGGCGATTTAACAGATTCAACAAACATTATACGAATCATTCAGCAAGTACAACCGGATGAAATTTATAACCTGGGTGCGATGAGTCATGTACAGGTTAGTTTTGAAGAACCTGAGTATGTTGCTAACACCGATGCAGTGGGAACCTTGCGTATTCTTGAAGCAATCCGGATATTGGGATTGGAAAATAAAACGAAAATCTATCAGGCTTCTACATCTGAACTTTTTGGGAAAGTACAATCGATTCCTCAAAACGAGAATACTCCTTTCTATCCACGTTCGCCATATGGTGTTGCGAAATTATATGCTTACTGGATTTCGGTTAATTACCGGGAAGCCTATAATATGTATGTGTGTAATGGAATTTTATTTAACCACGAAAGCCCATTGCGTGGCGAAACATTTGTGACCCGAAAAATTACAAGAGCCGTTGCAGAAATTGTGTTGGGATTGAAAAATAAATTATGGTTGGGCAACCTGGATTCAAAACGTGATTGGGGGCATGCAAAGGATTACGTAGAAGCAATGTGGAGGATTTTACAACAACCTGAAGCGGAAGATTATGTTATTGCTACCGGCGTTTCAACTTCGGTACGTGACTTTGCTAAAATGGCATTTGCTTTTGCTGGTGTCGAAATAAAATTTGAAGGTGAAGGTGAAAATGAAAAAGGAATTGTTACAGTTATAAATAATCCGGATTGCAAATTAAAAAAAGACGATGTGGTATTGGAAATTGATAAACGATATTTCCGTCCGGCAGAAGTGGAATATTTATTAGGAGATGCTACAAAAGCAAGACAGAAATTGGAATGGAGTCCAAAATATACCGTACAGGATTTAGCAAAAGAAATGGTGGAAGCTGATTTAGAAATTTTTAAAAAGGAAATGTTATTAAAGCAGTCAGGTTTTAAAACGCTGAACCGGTTTGAATAATGGAAAGAAACAATAAAATATATGTTGCAGGTCACACTGGAATGGTTGGTTCGGCAATTGTAAGAAAATTAAAACAGGATGGATTTGATAATCTTGTTTTTAAAACTTCAACAGAACTTGACTTACGGAACCAACAGGCAGTTCATTCTTTTTTTGAACATGAAAAACCTGAATACGTATTTCTTGCAGCAGCCAAAGTAGGCGGCATTTATGCAAACAATACCTATCGGGCAGATTTTTTATTCGAGAATTTGATGATTGAATCCAATATAATTCATGCTGCATATAAAAACGGGGTAACAAAATTATTATTCCTGGGCAGCTCCTGTATCTATCCAAAACTTGCTTCGCAACCTTTAAAAGAAACAGATTTGTTATCTGGCTTTCTGGAACCAACCAATGAGCCGTATGCGATAGCAAAAATTGCAGGTATAAAATTATGTGAAGCATATCGTGATCAATATGGTTGCAATTTTATTTCGGCTATGCCGACAAACTTATACGGACCCGGCGATAATTATCATTTGGAAAATTCACATGTAATTCCTGCCTTACTCCGAAAATTTCATGAAGCAAAAATTCAGAACAAATCTTTTGTTGAAATATGGGGTACAGGTTCACCTCTACGGGAGTTTATGTACGTAGATGATCTGGCAGATACATGTATATTTCTGATGCAACAATACAATGAAAAATTATTTATCAACATTGGATCCGGTGATGAGTTGAGAATTAAAGAACTTGCTCTTATGATTAAAAAGGTAACTGCCTATAACGGGGAAATAAAATTTGATAATACAAAACCCGATGGAACGCCCCGGAAATTAATGGATAGTACAAGGCTTCAGAAATTGGGATGGAGCAGCAAAGTTGCACTTGAAGACGGGTTGCAAAAAGCGTATCAGTTTTTTCTTCAAGAACAAAACAGTTAATGCCCGGTACATCCTGTTGATTTTTTTTAATTGTTTTTTTAGAAAACAAACTAAAATTCATCGTTTAAAAAACAAATACATCTCACTTCCATTCATTTCTGTTTTCCGAGTTGACCATTCCTCCTTTGCTTTGTTTTGTAAATAAAAATAAAATGGTTTTGCAATCATGGCGGGAATAAATAGAATAGTCAATTTAATATAGTCCAAAAATATTTTCCGCCATTGGTTTTTTATTAACCAGTATTTTGAATACGGAAACTGGAGATAGGTGAGTGGCAATAATTTTCTACGCATTGACTTGAGAAGCAGAGTAGCATTTTTATCAATTGCATCTGCAGTATTGGTCAATCGTTTTACAAACCGCGGTGAACTTTTCGTTATCCAGTTTATTGCTCCATATTTTTGATTGGAATACCAGGC
>JANPEU010000607.1:0-1519 GCA_031423175.1 Bacteroidota bacterium | reverse complement strand
TTACCCTTGAGTGGCAAAATTGCTTGGCTGTGGCGATCGCGGCCTTGCTTTGCAGAACCGCCTGCAGAATCACCCTCAACGATGAATAGTTCTGATTGAGCAGGATCTTCATTGGAGCAATCAGCAAGCTTTCCGGGAAGAATCATAGATTCAAGAACGTTTTTTCTACGTGCTAAATCACGAGCTTTTCGGGCAGCTTCTCTTGCGCTCATGGCAAGTTCTGCTTTTTGTAAAATCTTTTTAGCTATACCTGGATTTTCTTCAAAATAGCTTTCAAGAAATGCAAAGGTCCATGAATCAACTAAGCCCTTCACGTCATTGTTGCCTAACTTGGTTTTAGTTTGGCCTTCAAATTGTGGTTCAGGAACTTTCATATTGATAACGCATACTAAGCCTTCGCGAACGTCTTCACTTGAAAAACTTTCACTCTCTTTTAGTATATTGAATTCACTCGCTTTTTTATTGCAGATTTTAGTGAGCGCTGATTTAAATCCAGATACGTGCGTGCCACCCTCGGTGGTGTTAATGTTATTAACGAATGAATAAAGCTGTTCGCCATATCCATCGTTGTATTGAAACGCTATTTCAAGTACGAACACATCATCGGTTTTTTCAAAATAAACCACATCAGAAAACAGTGCTGTTTTCTTTTCATTGATATGTTTAACAAATGAAATAATGCCGCCTTCAAAATGAAACTCGTGGCTTTTGCCGGTGCGTTCATCTGCAATAGAAATGGATAAGTTTTTGTTTAGAAAAGCAAGTTCCCGTAATCGTGCAGATAATACTTCAAAACTAAATGAAGTGGTTTCTTGAAAGATTTCAGCATCTGGCCAGAAACGGACTAAGGTGCCGCGTTTTTTGCTGGCGCCCGTTATTTTGAGGCTTGCTAATGGTTTGCCACGCTCAAAGGACATCTCATGGATTGAGCCATCTTTAAAAATGGTTAAATCAAGACGCGATGATAACGCGTTTACTACGGAAATACCAACGCCGTGTAATCCGCCAGAAAATTTATAGGTGTCTTTATCAAATTTACCACCGGCATGAAGTTTGGTAAGTACCACTTCCGCTGCTGAAACGCCTTCGCCTAAATGGATGTCGGTAGGAATACCTCGTCCATTATCTTCAACTGAGCATGAGCCATCTTTGTGTAATATGACTTGGATGTCATCAGCGTGGCCAGCTAAGGCTTCATCAACTGAGTTGTCCACGACTTCATATACCAAATGATGTAATCCATGGGGGCCTGTCGAGCCAATATACATTGCGGGACGTTTTCGAACCGCTTCTAAACCTTCAAGTACCCGAATAGATTCGGCTTTATACTCTTTTTTTTCTTTTCCGTCAGCCATATGATTCTCCTGCGGGTTGTAATTGTTGATCCAATGTTAGAGCAATTGGAATTGCAATTACCGAAAAAATATTATATTAGTAAGCTATTTTACTTATTATAAGATAATATCGTAATTTTTTCTACTGCAAAGAGCTAGATAAAATATTTTTTTTAATAACATGC
>JANPEU010000606.1:0-7867 GCA_031423175.1 Bacteroidota bacterium | reverse complement strand
TAGTTTAAAATGAGGTGTGCCACAAATCATTTCCATCGTCATCGTCTTTTTCATTTCGGTACACGGACATTCCATCTTCGCTTATTCGGATGATGTGCCCGGTTTTTAAAACGATAATGTCATTGTAGATATGCCCACCGGTGTTGATGGTTTCTATTGATGCTATCTGGGAGTCGTCGTCCGGGATGAAGCCTTGCATATAGATTTATTTTAAGATTTAATAATATTCATTTCAAAAAGGCACTCAGCTATTATCCATGTGGATTGTTCAGCATATTGTTTAAATAGTTCGTCCATGTTTTCATAGTACGATTCGCAGCAATCAATTATTTCAAGCCATGAATATTTTTCAAGGTCAATGACAGTTGGTTTTATATCGTCCTCCTTAAACTCATACCTGTAAGTAGATAGCCTTCTACCATATTGCCCGGTATCAAAATCAGTTAGTACCCACGGAATAAAATCAGCCTTTAAAGTTTCTTCAATAGTGGCGGCATCTACTGTATCTGACAGGTAGTGGTCGGTACAGCATTTTGGGCAACCCATACAATACCCTGTCCTACTTCAATAGCAGGGTAGGATTTGTCACCGGGAGTAAACCCCTCTTTTGGCTGTACTGGTGCTGGCTTTGTTGGTTCATCAATATACCCTTCAATAAAGTTTCCGCTTCCACAATTAGGGCAACTACCGTCAGTAGGCTTATCAAACATTTGTTCGCAACTTCCACATTGGTATTTTCCGGGTTCGTTCCAATTTTTTTGTTTCATATAGCTTATGTTTTGTGCCTTGCGGCGGTTACAGTAATTCTTGCGGGATGTTTGTGTTAAGTAATTTGTAGGTCGGATATTTTACTTTTAATTCAGCCAATGTTTTTCTTATCATTGCTTGTCCGTCCGGGCGTTCAATCATTTTACTGATAGGCCAATTCTTTCCCCAGGTTACTTCAATGTATCTTAATTTATCACCGAACAGGATATGTGTAGCCATCCGCTTTGTCTTTTTCTTACTATCTTTCTCCAGTAAGAACTTTTCTACTAAAATGTCCAGGTAGAACTCCAAATCCATCGGGAGAGACATATCGGAGAAATCCGATTTTTCTGGCGGTAATTGCTGGCACCATTTTTCTGCCTCTTGTATTAGTTTGTTAGCTTCCTGGTCATGGAATGGGTCTGCTGCATAATCAGTTGGCCCACCAATACCATGATTTTTGGCGTAACCTACTTTTTTACCATTGATGTACAGCGTTGCTGTAAAAGCATTTGTCTCTTCGGACATTCGCTCATTTACCTGAATGTTTTTTAATTCAATATTCATAATTAGAATTTTTTGTATTTCAGAATATCTCTTACTTCCATTTCTTCCGGGTCAGAACTATCTGTAAATAGAGTATGTGCTTTACCGGGTTCAAAGTTTGCATCTGGGCCAAGAATATCTCCAATTGGCGAACTGCCATTCTGGATATTATCCCAGTCCACAATTAAGATGTCAATGTCTTGGGTAGCGCAGACTGTTGTAACTGTTCCACCACGAACTTCGATTAATACTTTTATATTACTCATATCTCATAATTTACTTGTTTACTTCTATTTATTCTGGGGATTAGGTAGTACGGGTCACTTGCCCATTCAGGTTTGTTTTCGTCCAGCCACAATGTAACACGGGCACAGGCAATAGAGGCCAGTGCTGCCCATGTGCCAAAGGTTTTGTGTGTACCCTCGTCATCTTCGTAATAAATACAAAACCTGTGCTGATTGGTCAGCAAAGGCTTTTTGAGTGACGTACCGTAGCTTGCCATTATCTTACAAATGTCTTTGGGTCATACAACGGGTCGAGTGTTTCGGTAACAATTACGCCGTCATCATGCACGGTGCAGGGCTCTACCCATTCGTCATTTTCTGTATCAACATCTTCCGGGTCTCTTGAGCCATCTCTTACCTGGTCAAGTTGCATTGAAAGATTGTCAATGAAATTTTCCAGCATCTTTTCTACTGCTTCTTTTTGAGTATCGTGCAGATCAGGCACTTCTTTTTCTGCCGGACTTGACGAAGTGAACCATGCAGGCTGAACGCCGTTGCCCATTTGCATCAGGATAATCCATTTGTCTTGCATATAGTTTTATTTTGCGTTAGGTGAACGAAATAAAGAATCAGGTATATCATCCTCTGATTGTTTCTTTTTAAGAAATTCCGGTTGTTCCATTTTAAGCCTGCAATCTTCAGCCGGTGCTTCCCAAAAATCGCCAACAATCCAGCCATCCTTACGAACTTCCCGGATGGTATCAAATTTTCCTCCCAGACCTTTTATCCAGGATAGTTTGAATGGCTGGCCAATGTTGGCAACGGCTTCTTCTTTTGTCATGCTTTATTTATTTCAGTCATTAATGTAAAGTCTTCCCATTCTGCGCCATCGAGGTCTTCGATTTCAGGGCTATCTAAATTTTCCCTAACTGATTTACTTTCTATTGCACTTGCAACAAGGCGCAAAGCCTTTACAATGTCTTCCGGCTTTCCTTGCCCGGTGATTTTAATAGTGTATTCCATTTTTTGTATATTTGGGTTATAAAATATTTGTTATGAAACTATCTCGTTCAGCAAAATATTACAGGGACAATGAGGAAGCCCGTGAAAAGAAAAACGCTTATCAAAAAAAATTCAATAAAAAACGTGAGCAGGTCAAGAAACGAGTAGAACTCATAACTTGGAATAGAAAAAATAACGCTGAACGGGACGGTCTGGATGCTTCACATAAAGGCAACCGCA
Organism: Bacteroidota bacterium; assembly: GCA_031423175.1. Lineage (GTDB taxonomy): Bacteria > Bacteroidota > Bacteroidia > Chitinophagales > Chitinophagaceae > VBAR01. The sequence goes on along the minus strand of JANPEU010000606.1, from coordinate 5,108 downwards.
TCGTAGGTCAATCAACTCCGCATCGAAATCGTGGTTCAAAGGTAAACGCTCCCGGTGATCGTAGGGCACGGGGCCGAAAAAGATGAGAGTGAACAACATTATTCTATTCGTGTTACTTCATTTGCTGCGTTCTCCCACTTGTCTCCAACTTCTGCCGTTTGTACCCATGTTCTGATACTTTCATCATCCCAACTTTTCTCACCCGTAAAGGCTTTTATTAAGCCTGAAATAGTGGTAAAAGTGTTGGTTCTTCCACCACCTGATTTGTCTTTCCAGAAAAATAATTTATCCATTTTGTATGTATTGTTTTGATTGTTCCTTTACTATTTCATGCAGCATCAGGGTTGCATCCAAAATTTTGCTATACTGATTGACAACGGCAGACCCTTCGTGATAATCCAGTTCGTTTGTAAGGTCTCCAAGTAATAGGCCAGCACCAGTAAGTTGCTGCACAATTTTGGATAGCCTTAATGTTTGATCGTGTGTCATATAAATTCTTCTTTTAAAAGTTTAATACATTGGTCAAGTGTCCCGAATTCATCCCGTTGTCCAGCTATTGTCCAGAACTTTCCGCTTTCATATTCACTGATATACAGTTCACCACATTTGGGCAGCAATATTCCCAGTACAGCGATAACCGGGTTATCCATTCTATGCTCCCAAAAACCCTGCTCCTCAAGTTCTTTTCTATTCTTTAGGTCTGGTGTGTACCTGGTGATGGATATTGGTGTGGGTTCATCTTCCAATTCGGCATAGGAGTCTTCAGTTTTGAGATAATCCAGAATGAGCTGTTTGCGCTTACTTACATCTTCCCAGTCTTTTACCTGCCCCCTATCATCATCCTCAAATCCTGAGAAGTGAACACTTGCAACACCACCATCAGGTTGACCGATAAAGTCCTGCACCAATACTAATGCTTCATTAAAATGATTTTCGGATAATACCTGCTTCCATTCTTCTTCTGTTAGTGCATATCCTACCGCTGGCTCCGGCTCTGGTTGCAGGAACTCAGGCTCAGACTTGGCCTCCTTGTCCAGCCGTAGTGCTTCCTGCATTGGTGATTCTTTTACTTTTGGCTTTTCGAGATTGTCGTTAAGCCTTTTTAGCTGGCGCACCAACTCCGGGAAGTCGCCATCATAGAACTTCCGTCCCATCATTGTTTGAAAAAATTCTGGTCCCATATACTTTAATTTTTATTTTAAGTTTCTTCTTCATACACATAATCAGTTTCTACAAACTGGCAATAGCTTTCCAGTTCATCCAGTGGTATTCTCCCATTGTTTGATGAGTAATACCCTTGTCTTTCATATCGCTTCGCCCACTCTTTAAATTTTTCTTTCGCTTCTTCCATAGAAGAGTAGGTGTCTGTTGGGTGGATGGAGAACCCGTCCGGCGAAATTACATCCCATCGCTTTGTCGTTGCTGTGTTCATATTATTACAGTATTAGTATTTAATGTTTACTTTGGTTCTTCTCTCAATACTTCAATTACACCGTTCAGTCTCTTTTCTTTTTCATCTTCCGTCAAGGTGTCCCAATCTTCCGGCATAATCAAACCCTTGTTACCAAGTCCTGCTTTTATCATCCGGGCTTTCCAGTCATTCTTTTATTTCTTGCTATCGCCTGCAAGTACTTCAACCATTGCTGCTATATTGGCAACCATTTTTAGCATTGAATTGGCGCTGTCTTTCTCCCGCTTCTTTTGCAGTTTTGGATTGCCAGTAATTCGCCGCCCCTTAATACCACGGAACTTTTTTGTTTTCCGATTGTATTTTTCTGAACGATAATCCTGGCCGTCTATAACAAGACGGTAGGTAAGCTCGTCGTGCCACTCGCTTTGTTCCAATTTGATTGATGCTAATAGATTTGAATTGCTGGCCGATGTTCCTACATAAATATCCATTCGGATATCATCGCTGCCGCAACCAAAGGATTTGCCGCTACCACCGGTAACGTCAACCCAAATTTTGTGCGATCTACTCATTGTATTTTGATTTAATTGTTTACTTAATCTTCAACTGCATTAGTGAGTTCTTCTTCACTGTTTATAGGGCTGCTCCATGTAAAGCAATCGCTATCACTTAACGATTCAACATTTGTACCTTCTGGTATTTCATCAAATGTTTTATTTACTATCGTTCCGCCCTCTACTACATACCACTTAGAACCGTTACGATTTTCGTAAATAAATACTTCGCATGGGTTAGGTCGTAGGTGGCCATAAAACCCGTTAATTGTAGTTGTCATAATCTAAAAAGTTTATTATTTTGATTCGTGTTTTACGCATCCAAATTCAGGGCCAGTGATTAACTCAACCATCAATCCGCTATCATCATGGGCCCATGCTTCAAGTTCAACATTAGATGGTGGCTTTTCCGCCGTGATAGTATCTAAGAAATCACAACACATTTTACCTTTTCGCAAGTAAGAGGGTTTCCAATATTTACAGGTATTACAATTAGACATAAAAGATTTTTTTATTTTCTATAAAAGTTTATATAGGTTAAATCCTTAGTTAATAAATCTTTCTTGAAAGAATACACAAGCATCGTTATGGGCATCGCATTTATCCAGTTCATCATTGTCATTACTGAAGTCCAGCGTTAATCTTTTAAGGTTTTCGCAATCATCTGATTCTCTCCACTCAATTTGTTCCGGTGTGTACTTTGCAAAGTAATCTCTTTCCACATCCCCAACCTGAAGTACAAAGAAGTCCAGTAATGCTACTGCTGCCTGAATGCTATCCTGTCCGGGGTACGTTGGCGATGGTCGGTAGTCATCACCGGTGAATAGTAGCTTATCATTATAAAACATATCATAATGCACCTTGTCGCTGCCGATATGTGTCAGGTACAACTTTACATTGTACTCTGGAATTTCCAGCCCGGACAGAAATTCATTGTCGTTTTTGATTTTATCTATTGTACGCATAGTGCTGTTTGTTTGCTGCTGTTCACTCTCAACGCTGTTTAGGATTCGATTTGTTCCATTGCCATGCTTGCAACCTTGTCAAAGAATTTCTCTTTCAGGTTTACTGTTGTCCCGAATATTCTGTTGCTGGTGTAGTCCTGCACATACCAGAATGTATTATTGGGGTTATTCGGATCTCTCAGGCGGCCTGCTACTTCCTGGGGGATGGCTGTGTCCACTTTGCTTACATCATCGCCGTAGATGAATTTCATTAAATCAAATTTTGTGTACCCATGAAAAGGGAAGTCTATTGTAATATTCATAGTAAAATAGTTTACGAGTTATAAATTCCATGTGGGTCAGCGATAAGATCATCGTAGTCCGATACCATAAGAGTGGTTTCAAGTTTGTCTTCGAACTCCTGGAAATCCCAGTATTCTGCTTCCGGGTCTTGGTCATCATCTTGATACTTTGGTCCGTTGATTGACCAATGCCCACAGAGGATAATAACCTCACCTTCCGGGCAGTTTTTAATTTGAACCTTCACCTTGTCCAGATCAAACATTTCTTCTATCTTATTCATGCTGTTTCAGATTTAATGAAAATTTTATTGTTATCAAATTTACCCACAATAATTTTCTGCATTACCATGTACTCAAGTACATAATGGGCATAGGCTGTTAGATATTCGTCCTCATTAAAGAAGAATGATTTCTTTCCTTCCTTAACCGCTTTGTTATGTTCTTTTGCAAACAATTTTGCGCTGGCCGGGGTAAATGATACTGTCTTCATATTATGTGTATTTAAACTCTGGTATATAATCAGCAATACATCTATCACATAATTCCATCGTATAGTCTCTTATGTATGTCAGATGTGCCGCTACTTCGCCGCAACATTCGCAAGAATCGGGTTTGTCAATTATAGGAAGCGCATCATTAAATGAGCTTCTTGACAGCCTTCCATAATAATCCATATCATCCCACATTTTGAATGACGATTTCTTTTTTGGTTTGTATTTATGCTTATATTTATTATCACCAAGATGCCGGATTATAGATTGTACTAACTCCAGGCATTTTTCTACATCATTTACATTAACATATTCATTATTACAATGTGGGTTATAGTACCCGCAGCTTATATTGGCTGCACTTATTCTCAATCCATTTTCTTTCAGCGCCATTACATCAGTCATCATGCCAATCTCAAACTTATAGCCGTACCCGAATAGGATGGGTTTAATATCGTTCAGAAATTCGTTGCTTGACAATGGTATTCCACCAGCGTTAGTTATAAAATCATTGTTCCCTTTCCTGTCGCATTGCAGGACAAACCCGCAATCTTTGAAAAAATCCATGTAGGCATTGTAACTACCATCGCATCCTACCTCTTCATCCCGGAAGAAAACTACTTTGATATTATCAAAATGCTTCAGGCATTCCATTGCAATAAATATTCCCACTTTATCATCTCCACCGATACCTGTTTGCGTCATTGTTAAACAGTTAAATCCCGTTAAGTTATTCCCACATTCAATGATGGATAAATCTTTACCAATCCTATGTACTGTATCCATGTGGGCTACAATACAAGGGAATGATTCTGCCTCACCCTTTGTAATATATATGCAGCCGTCATCTACATAAAATTTGCAATCAATCTCTTTTAATTGCCTCACAATAAAGGCGAACATCCTCCATTGATTATAGCTTTCAGATTGAACTGAAAGTGTATTTATTAATTGTTGCTTATCCATGGTATCAAACTTTTATACGGTTTGTAATATTCTTAATTTCTTTGAATTTCTCTTCTTCTTTGGTGGTGGCGGAGGCACTGGTAAATTGTCTTTATGGTATGTAATTCCATCAATTTCTACTAAATCTTCGTGGTCTTTGTGGTACCATTCGTCATCAACTTCTACCGCTTCTGACCTGAGAATATAGTCCTGCATTGGTTCGCTGTGGACACAATCTTCAAGCAGTAAATCCTCTCCATGAAATTCTGAATAGACTACATCATCTGCATCATACCATTCGCCGTCAACTTCCCTTATTTTCTCAGAATCTTTCGGATACCATGTGCTACCCACTTCTACGATATTACAATCGTCTTCATAGTACCAATGTCTGTCATCGGCTTGAACACAATTATCTACATGGCAGCACCTATTTCTGTATCTGCTTTCTCCATGTTCTA
>JANPEU010000605.1:0-2404 GCA_031423175.1 Bacteroidota bacterium | reverse complement strand
ATTGGCAACTGGCGGTAGAACCGCAATGGCAGGGCCTGTTTATCATTCAGAACTCTATGATTCAAAAACCAGAATGCCGGAATACTATAATGGAAAACTTTTTATTTATGAGTGGATGCGAAACTGGATAAAAGTAGTATCGCTGCAACCTAACGGAGATTTTTACAGGATGGAGCCTTTTATGGAAAATATAAAATTTGCCGCACCGGTTGATATGGAGTTGGGGCCAGATGGAAAATTATATATTCTTGAATATGGCACTGGCTGGTTTTCTAAAAATAAAGATGCTGGGCTAAGCCGGATTGATTTTAAAAATTAATCAGTTGCAAAGTGTATATTTTATCAAATTCTATTTTTCCGTTTAGCATATAGATAGTTGACTAGCATAACAACTATTAAAATTACGAGTCCTAAAAATTCTCTTGTCGCTTCTATCCAGGGTTTAGTTGCTTTCATGGATTGCACCAGGCTTTCGGAATTATGATTTTTATACCAATCCAAAACTCCATCTTTTTCAAAAAATAAAATACAAGCATAGACTGCGTAAGCAAGAACACCAAAAAGATATGCTTTGTAATAAAATTTATTTTTAAAAGCAAGCCAGCAAAGCACAGCGCCATATAAATAGATAGGTATCCATAGATATGGATCCGGGTCGTTGTACTGCAAGCCTGCTGAGAAAACAAAGAGTACTGCAAAAAGAAGATTGAAGATTTTCATATAAAGTAAAATCTGCTATAACTGTGCAAAAATCTTAATGCTATGTTTTTTGAGTAAAGCCCATAGGGCTGAAACTCTGGTAATAGAGTATGTGGATTATAGAAAGCTAAGCCCCATCGGGGCGCCATTTTTTTATCAATCATAGAACTCAAACAAATACTTTTCCTCGTAAGCTACATCAAAATCATTAAGCATTTTTATATACTCCTCTTTAAATGTTTTGGTGCGATGATGTTCCTCCTGATTCATTATGTATTTAATTACGATATCCCTTTGGCTTTTAGCAAAAGAAAATGCACCATAACCAGCCTGCCACTGAAACTTCCCCTTTAGATAATGCTGGTCATTTATCCATGAACTACTACTTGCTTTTACTGCACTCATAAAGTCAGATATGCAAGTAGTAACCGGCATCCCAAATAAAATATGTACATGATCTTTCCATCCTCCCACTGCTAAAGATTTTGCTCCTTTATTAGTGATTATACCAGAAATATATTGGTGCAAATGATCACGCCAATCTTTGGTAATAAAATTCTCTCTGCCCTTCACCACGAATACAGAGTGAATAGTAATTTGAGTATATGTATTTGCCATAAAAATATCGCCCCGCAGGGGCTTTGTTGATTATTTGGTTTGTTAAGTTACCAAAATTTAGCCCCGATGGGGCTTCAAAATTTTTAGATCTTTCCTGATTTATTTATTACCAAGAATAGTATAGCCGAAAATTTTTCACATTAAGGTGTATCATTTTCTGTTGTAAACTTTGAGATTCCTCGCAAAGCCTCGGAATGACAAGACTCTGACGGATTGATGAGTTACTAATTAATTTCAAATGTAATTTTTTGTTCTGTGATATATAAAAAAAAGGGGAACAGCTTTCGCATGTTCCCCTTCGTCAAAGATAACCTTGAGCTTTAACGTTTATTAACCACTACCTTTTCTACACTCTGCTCACCCGTTCCGATATCTACGATCCGAACTGTATAGAAACCTGGTGACAGATTTTCTATCTGAATATTGTTATTCGAATAATTATTCCATTGTTTTACGATGCGGCCACTCATATCCTGAACTGAGATATTACGTTTTGTTATTTCACCACCTTCAAATACAATGTTTACTTTACCATTATCTGTCGGGTTAGGATAAACGATTGTTGATCCTTTCTGACCTTCGCCACGAACTGAACGGATATCTGAAAGTTTTGCAGCACCATCTATATCATCCTGGCGAATGCGGTATTGAGAAACACCTCTTGTCGCATTCAAGTCATTTAATTGATAAGTTAATAAGCTGTTGCTATTACCACCAACTGCCTGAGAAGGAATATACGCTACCTCATCCCAGCTACCTCTTACATTTCTTTCAACAGCAAATCCTGCAGAGTTTTGCTCAGAAGCAGTTTCCCATTTCACTGATACATTTGTACTGTTAGATCTTGTTGCAGTAAATGATTTGAATTTAACCGGAAGTGCAAGACAACCATTCGGTACTGAAACTACTTTATCAAAACATCCACGACCTGTTGCATAAACTACAAGCGTTCTTTTAGTCTGTGGAATAACAAAAGTATATAAAGTTGTAGATGGCGAAGCAACAGGATTAGAACCTAATGAAGAATCGGAAGGATCTAAACCTAATGGGCCTCTATCCCAATAAAATTGAACTATAACAGGAAAAT
>JANPEU010000604.1:0-2523 GCA_031423175.1 Bacteroidota bacterium | reverse complement strand
AGTTATTTTGAAGAACAACGAAAGGGAAGAAATTTTAGAATCGTTTTTAAACGGGATGAAGTAATAACAAAAATAAGTGAGACCTATGCTGATGTAGAAGAAGGTGAAAAGCTTGCTATTTTTAATAACGCCGGCTATCTTGAAATTGCAATCAACAAAGGAAATGCTGCCGGATTGTTTGGGCTAAAAGGTTTTTCTGAAAAACAAATACAAATAAGCGGCATTTTACAAAGCAAACTTTACTACCAGACTGTCAGAGTCTATTTTGAATAATTTTTTTTAAAACCGTTCAACACAGCGTAACAGAGTTTGAGCGTTACACAGAGTGGTTACTTACAACTCTTCACCCCCAAGCCACTTTTATTTTTATAAAATATCCAGCGTAAAACCAACTATCCAAAAGAAATCTAAAATCTGCAATCTAAAATCTAAAATTCCCCCCTGCTTCCCTATTTTTGCTTCCTTGCAAAAAATCAACCTTCTATGAGTTTTAAAAAAGTGAACAACCTTACCGGTTGGGCAGTATTTGCCATTGCGTTCTTAACTTATTTTCTTACCCGTGAGGCACGGGGCAGTCTTTGGGATTGCGGCGAGTTTGTAGCCTGTGCTTACAAAGTACAGTTGCCTCACCCTCCCGGTGCACCCGTCTTTGTTTTGCTCGGTCGTTTCTTTGTAATTCTTTTTGGAGATAATCCGATGACAGCCGCAAATGCTGTAAACTTTATGAGTGCCATAGCCAGTGCATTCACCATCCTTTTTCTTTTCTGGACCGTTACACATTTTGGTCGCAAAATGTTTGTAAGTGTTGGCGAAGACATGACAGGTGATCAACTTTTTGCAACAATGGGTGCAGGGGTTGTTGGTGCATTAGCTTATACTTTCAGCGATTCATTCTGGTTTAGTGCTGTATAAGGTGAGGTATATGCCTTATCATCTTTTTTTACCGCATTAGTTTTTTGGGCAATGCTGAAATGGGAACATGCTGATGAAAAAGCAGCAAACGATGTGGGTGAAAAAGCAAGAGCCGACCGATGGATTGTGTTTCTGTTTTTTATGATGGGGCTTTCGATTGGTGTACACTTATTAAACCTCCTCACCATTCCTGCCATTGTAATGATTTATTATTATCGCCGCTTTCAATCTTCGAATAAAGGTGCTGTACTGGCATTTTTAATTGGAGCTATGGTAACCGGATTGGTAATGGTTGGTGTTATTCAATATTCAATGAAAGCGGCCGGTATATTCGATGTATTTTTTGTAAACAGTGTAGGCTTACCATTTTTCTCCGGCTTTGCTATTTATTTTTTAATTATAGCCGCATTAATTTACCTGGCAATAAAATTCAAAGAGAAAAATGTAAAAAGAAAAACATTGATGATCTGGTTTGCAGTTTTCTTATGTCTTTCTTTACTTCCTTTTATTGTAGGTGTTGGAAGTGGCATTGCTCAATTTGGAAAGTTTCTTTTAATTGCAGGCTTGGGTGTTGTAGCAGGATACTTCTTTAAACCAACCGCATTAAAAATATTAAAACTCAGTTTATGGTGCTATGCATTTATGATGCTGGGGTATTTTGTTTACTTCTCCGCCATCATTCGCAGCAATGCAAATCCGCCGATTGATATGAACAATGTTGACAATCCAATTAACCTTGTTTATTATTTAAGCCGTGAGCAATATGGTTCTGCACCGTTGTTATACGGTCCCCATTTTGTAGCACAGCGTTTAAAAGAAGATAAAGACAATGATGGTTATTATGATTTGAAAGAAAAAGAAATGCGCTATGTAAAAGGTAAAACAAAATACATACCCATAGGAAAAGATAAAGAAGCCTTGTACGAACCCGCCGATATGCAATTGTTTCCCCGTGTGTGGGATGCCAGCAATGATCAGGGGCATGCTGATTTTTATTCGAAATGGCTTTCATTAGAAGAAACACAAATTCCGGAACAGCCATATGAGGCACCTACATATGCTGATAATGTAAATTGGTTTTTCACATATCAAAACGGGTTTATGTACTGGCGGTATTTTATGTGGAATTTTGCCGGCAAACAAAATGATGTGCAGGGATTGGGAAATAAAAGAGATGGTAACTGGCAGACAGGTATTTCTTTTATTGACAATAAAAGACTGGGCGATCAGTCTAAAATGCCTGACACAATCAGAAACAACAAAGCAAATAATAAACTCTACCTGATTCCTTTCCTGCTGGGTATTGTAGGTTGTGTAGTTCATTTTTTAAAAAATAAAAAAGATTGGGTTGTAAATTTCCTGTTGTTTTTTATTACCGGTGTAGGTGTTGTTATTTATTTGAACCAACCCGGCAATCAGCCTCGTGAACGGGATTATGCCTATGTAAGTTCTTACTATGCGTTTGCCGTATGGATCGGGCTTGCCGTAATTGGTTTTTTAAAACTGGTAAAAGAAAAAAACAACAAAGACCTTTTTCAAAATACATTGATTTATGGTTCGGTACTTACTTTCTTAATTACCGTAATGAGTGCACAGCCCGGAAATTTTTCG
>JANPEU010000603.1:0-1526 GCA_031423175.1 Bacteroidota bacterium | reverse complement strand
GGCCGGTATGGCAAAAGAAACGGCGCATCAATTGGGCACACCGGTATCATCGCTTGAAGGTTGGGTGGAAATGCTGAAAGAAAATCCGGCAAATGAAAAAATTTTAAGTGAATTGCAAAAAGATGTTATCCGGTTACAACTGGTAAGCGATCGTTTTGGAAAAATAGGAAGTACACCACAGCTTGAAAAAAGAAATATCATAACGCAAATCAGCAACATGGTTGATTATATGCGTAAGCGTTCGTCAGGTAAAATAAATTTTATTTTAAACACACAGGGAAAAAATGAAATAGAAGCAATGATATCAGGTCCCTTGTTTGACTGGGTGATAGAAAATCTGTTGAGAAATGCGTTGGATGCAATGGAAGGTAAAGGAAATATTATTGTTGACATATTCAGTAAAGACAAAAAAACAATCATTGATGTGATAGATACCGGAAAAGGAATGAGTAAACAAAATTTTACCAGAGTTTTTAAACCCGGCTTCACTACAAAAAAACGTGGCTGGGGTTTAGGATTAAGTTTATCCAAACGCATCATCGAACAATTTCACAAAGGCCGTATCTATGTAAAACAATCCGAAGCAGGCAAAGGAACCACATTCAGAATTGAATTAACAGCATGAAACCTATACAAAAAATTTTAAAAGATCCGGCATTCTGGGCATTGATGGCATTCAACATTCTATTAATTGCTGAATACAGAGATGATCCAAACTATTATACCACATTGATATGGATATTCTGGCTGCAAAGTGTAATCATCGGCATTTTTAATTTCTTTGATATGCTCACTTTGCATAAAGTGGAAATTGGTAATTTCACGATTGATAATGAAGTGCCCAGCCCGGGAAAAGCAAAAGGGTGCATGTCTTTTTTCTTTCTTGTCCATTACGGCGGCTTTCATCTTGCCTATCTCGTTTTCATAGCTATTTACTTTAAGTTCTCAGCTATTGATTTTTCTGTTTTGAAAATTGCATTGATGGGCTTACTGCTTAGTTCACTCGTTCAGTTTATTCAGAATAAAACGATTTACAAAAATGTACCACGGAGTATCACCAAAATGTTTATGATACCTTACCTGCGCATAGTGCCGATGCACTTAACTATTTTATTGCCACAGTTTATGCACTTGCAGCCGGGGCTTACCTTTCTTGTTCTTAAAGCTGTATTTGATTTAATTGGCCATCTTGCTACAACACCTTATTACTGGAAAGACAAACCGGAAGAACCTGCGGGTGGTTTTATTTAATCACTTAACTTTATTAAAAGTAAGTCTAATATGGCAACAGAAATAAAATGTCCAAAATGTGGTAATGAATTTGACATTGAAGAAGTGCTTTACTCTGAAGTACAATTAAAATTTGAAAAAGAGAATCAAGAAAAATTAAATCAATCCCTGCAATCAGTAGAGGCAAGTAAGGAAATTCTCGAAAAAGAAAAAAAACTTTTTGAGGAAAAAAAGAAAAAAGAAAATGAAATTTTTCAACAGAAACTTGAACAGGAAATAGTAAAATTTCAGGAAAA
>JANPEU010000602.1:0-5528 GCA_031423175.1 Bacteroidota bacterium | reverse complement strand
ACCATATTCTTTATGAATATTAAAACAAATGTTCACTGCAATTTTGGCAATTTCATTTTCTGACATAACAAATCTTTTTTTTTCTTAGCGAGCCTTTGCTGTCTTTGCGTGAAATCAAACAACAAATTCAGTCCATTTTTTTTCTGATTTACCCGAAGCCACCACATTCTCAATAAATGCCATTCCTCTTATGCCTTCTTCTGTACCAGGAAAATCAAGCCATTCAGTCTGCGGTTCTTCACCATTCATTTTTGCACGAACAGTCAAAACAAAATTGCGGTAGAGATTTGCAAATGCTTCCAGATAACCCTCCGGATGTCCGGCTGGTGTTCGGGAATTATGTTTTGCAAAAGAATTTACATAACCAGTACCTGCACGATAAATTTCTGTAGGTTTATCCAACCATTTTATTAATAAACTATTTGCATCTTCCTGCTTCCATTCCAATCCACCTTTCTCTCCATACACTCTTATCTTAATACAATTTTCTTCACCGGCTGCTACCTGCGATGCCATCAATACACCACTGGCTCCATTTTCAAATTTCATGAATACTGCGCCATCATCATCCAGCATCCTTCCTTCTACCAGAATATTTAAATCGGCACAAAGCTGTGTTACTTTCATACTGGTTACATATTCAGCCATATTAAAAGCATGTGTACCTATATCACCCATTGCTCCTGCTATCCCACTTCGCTTGGGATCGGTACGCCAGGATGCCTGTGCATTACCTTCACTTTCTTTTAATGTACTTAACCAACCTTGCGGATACTCAACATATATTTTTTTAATTTTTCCAAACATTCCGCTTGCAATCATTTGCTTTGCCTGCTTTATCATTGGATAACCGGTATACGTATGCGTTAATAAAAGCGTAAGCCCGGTATCTTTTACTTTTTGGTGCAATTCTTTTGCCTGATCTAATGAAAATGTAATTGGTTTTTCTATCACAACATGAAAACCTTTATCTAACGCCATCATTGCCGGATCAAAATGAACAAAATTAGGTGTGACGATACTTACAAAATCAATTCGCTTTTCCGCAGGCATAGCTGCTTCTTTTTCCAACATGGTTTTATAATCGGTATAAATTCTTTCTTCCGAAAGAAATAAAGATTTACCAGAATCTACTGCCACAGTTGGATTGATGCTTAATGCGCCGGCAACAATCTCCACTTGCCCGTCCATATTAAAAGCAAAGCGATGGATAGCACCGATAAAAGCATCCTTGCCACCACCAATCATTCCCATTCTTAATTTACGATTCATAATTCAAACGTTTGTTGTGTATTAATGTGGATTAAAAAAGTATTGATTGAAAAATTGTGTGGCTAAAAATAGTACATTTAGCATTTCCAAGCCATTTTTACTAAAACAAACGATATGCAAGCCGTAAACAAACAAAAACTTTTTATCGCCAGTTGCCTGGCATTACTCGTTACTTCTTTATCATTTGGTATCCGTGCCGGTTTACTTGGAACATGGGGTTCGCAATTCAATTTAGATAAATCTGAGATTTCAACAATTACTGCAACTGCTTTCTGGGGTTTTCCACTTGCCGTTATTATCGGGGGAATGATAGTTGACATTATAGGAATGAAAAAATTGCTGATGATGGCATTTATTTTTCATCTTGCAGGAATTTTATTGACAATTTTTGCCGGCAAATTTGGGAATGCTTATTGGGCATTATTTATTTCCACATTACTAATTGGCATTGCAAATGGCACGGTAGAAGCGGCCTGTAATCCATTAGTAACTGCCTTATATCCTGATAACAAAACAACAAAACTAAATCATTTTCATTTGTGGTTCCCGGGTGGAATTGTAATCGGAACTTTAGTTGTTTATTTTTTAGGACAGAAGATTTCAGGAACAGAAAATCTTAACAACTGGGAAATGCTGGTTGGTTTAATGCTTATACCTACAGTTTTATACGGATGGCTTTTTATGAAAGAAAAATTTCCTGTGACGGAAAGAGTGGCAAGCGGTGTATCAACTGCAAGTATGTACAAATCACTGGCAAGTCCGCTTTTTATTTTTATGATTATTTGCATGTTTGGTACGGCTATTACAGAGCTCTTTACAAGTCAGTGGATTGGTGTATTGCTTAATAACGTTTCTAAAAATTCAGTTCTCATACTTGCAGTATCTACGGGTGTAATGGTGATCGGCCGTGCCTTTGCAGGACCCATTGTTCATAAACTTGCCCCGCAAGGTGTTTTATTAATGTCAGCAATTTTTGCAACATTGGGTTTATATCTTCTTGGAAATACTTCTGGTAATATGATTTTTGTTGGGGCTTTGGTTTTTGGACTTGGGGTTTGTTATTTCTGGCCTACCATGCTTGGCTTTGTTTCTGAAAATATTCCAAAATCCGGAGCAGTAGGAATAAACTTAATGGGAGGAGCAGGTATGTTTGCTGTTTCATTATATATGATGTTCATGGGTGGAGTTTATGATAATAAAATTGCAGCAAAACTACGTGCTGGCGCAGATTTAAAACTTTATAACTCCTCAGAAGCAGATGCAGGTATGAAAGCGGCATTGGGTGAAGCAAATAAAGCCGCGGGTCCAGAAATTTTAAATGCAACTTTATTTATTCCGATCATATTAATAGTAGCCTTTGCAGGATTGTATTTATATATGAGGAATAAGAAGAAATAATATTGAAACTGTCCGTCCGCATACAACTTTCTTCTATGATGTTTCTCCAGTTTTTTATCTGGGGGGCATGGTTTGTTACAATGGGTACGTATTTGGATAAAGTGCTGCATGCATCCGGCAAACAGGTTGGCGCTGCATATAGCGCAATGGCTATTGCCACTATCATCTCTCCTTTTTTTGTTGGTAGGATTGCTGACAAATTTTTCTCAGCACAAAAACTATTGGGCGTACTGCACCTTGCTGGTGCTGCATTATTATTTTACCTTACAAAAATTGGAAATGCCGATATATTTTACTGGGTAGTTTTATTGTATTCTTTATTATATGCACCCACATTGGCATTGGTAAATTCAGTGGCGTTTCGTCAAATGAATGATCCGGCTAAAGAATTTCCTTCTATCCGTTTTTTAGGAACCATTGGCTGGATCGCAACAGGTTTTTTAATTGATATAGTTTTTAAAATTTCAACTGAACAACTGTCGCTTACATTTATTATGGCATCGGTTGCATCAGCCGCCCTTGGCCTGCTGAGTTTTTCTTTACCCGATACTCCACCTAAAGCAAAAGGAACTAAAACAAGTTTTGTGCAGGCGCTGGGCGCAGATGCAATGATTTTGTTCAAGGACAAATCTTTTGTGATCTTCTTTATTGCATCCGTTTTGATTTGTATTCCGCTTGCGTTTTATTATAGTCTTACCAACTTATTTCTAACGGATGCAGGCATGAATAATGCAACAAGCAATATGTCGCTGGGCCAATTTTCAGAAGCATTTTTTATATTACTCATTCCATTTCTATTCCGCAGGTTAGGTATTAAATGGATGATAGCCATTGGAATGCTGGCATGGGTAATTCGTTTTTTATTTTTCAGCTATGGCGATGCAGGCCCCAACATCTGGATGCTTTTCGCAGGTATCATACTTCATGGTGTTTGTTTTGATTTTTTTTTTGTTACCGGTCAAATTTATACAGATAGTAAAGCCGGGCAAAAAATACAAAGCTCTGCACAGGGGTTAATCACGATGGGAACTTATGGTGTTGGGATATTTATTGGATCATTACTTTCCGGCTATGTAAAAGATTATTATACAGTTGAAGATATTTCTAACTGGAAAAATATATGGATGGTGCCTGCAGCAATAGCCGGCATCGTATTATTGTTATTTATTATTTTATTTAGAGAAAAAAATAAGTCAGCTAAAATATTTCTTCAAACAGAAACTCAATATCTTTAATTTTATAAATATATGGAAAAAACAAACCGAAGATATGTATTGAGGACAATAGCAACAGGCTCATTTGCAATTGCTGCCACTCCGCTGCTGAATTCATTTACCAACAAAGAAAATTTTGAAGACAACTATAAACTGAAAGGAAATATCAACCACTCTGTTTGTCAATGGACATTTGGACATCTTTCTTTGGATGAATTATGTATGGCTGTTAAAAAAATAGGGTTAAAGGCAATTGATTTAATCGGACCTAAAGAATTTGAAATTTTAAAGAAACATGATCTTTATTGTTCTATGTGTTATACTGCGGGCAAAAGAAGTTTGACGGATGGTTGGAATAATAAAGCAAATCATGATTGGTTGATAAAGGATTACTTAGAAGCTATCCCATTAGTGGCAGATGCAGGGTATAAAAATTTAATATGTTTTAGTGGCAACAGAAAAGGGATGGACGATGAAACAGGTATGAAGAATATGGCAGAAGGAATTAAACAGGTTATAGGACTTGCTGAAAAAAAAGGAGTCATTATACAGATTGAAGTATTTAATAGTAAAGTTGATCACAAAGATTATATGGCAGATAAAAGTGCCTGGGCAGTTGAATTATGCAAACGAATAGGATCGCCAAACTTTAAAATACTCTATGATATCTATCACATGCAGATAAATGAAGGCGATGTGATAAGAACCATTCAGAATAATCATCAGTATTTTGGGCATTATCATACAGCAGGAGTGCCTGGAAGAAGTGAAATAGATGAATCACAGGAATTATTTTATCCTGCAATTATGAATGCAATACTTGCAACAGGATATAAAGGTTATGTAGCGCAGGAATTTATTTCAAAGATGAAAGAGCCTGCTGAAAAAATGGCTTCATTAAAAAAAGCAATACGAATTTGTGATGTGTAGCCCCCTAAATCTCCACCGTTGGCGGAGGACTTGACACACTAAGTATTTGTGAAGTTCTTACAAGTAAAAAATATTAAATCTAAAATTTTAAATATTTAATAAAATGGCAGACAATAATACGTATGATGCAATTGTAGTTGGCTCCGGAATAGCCGGCGGCTGGGCTGCAAAAGAACTTGCTGAAAAAGGATTAAAAGTTTTGATGCTGGAACGTGGGTTTGATATAAAGCATAAAACCGATTACGAGAAAAGCAACAAACCTGTTTGGGATTATCCGCACCGTGGGGGACGTACACAGGAGATGATTAAAGATTATCCGCATTTAAAAAGGGACTATCCTTTAAATGAACGTAATCTTCATTATTGGGCAGTAGATAAAGATTCACCATATACCGAAACAAAAAGATTTGATTGGTTCCGTGGTTATCATGTAGGTGGTCGTTCACTTATGTGGGGCAGACAAAGTTACCGTTGGAGTGAGCAGGATTTTGAAGCAAATGATAAAGATAAAATTGCTGTTGATTGGCCTATACGTTACAAAGATTTGGAAAAATGGTACACGTATGTAGAAAAATTTGCAGGAATTCAAGGCTCGTATGAAAATTTACCACAGTTACCAGATAGTCATTTTTTACCTGCAATGGATTTGAACATTGTAGAAAAAGATGTGGCTGCAAGAATTAAAAAGCATTATAAAAATGCCAGAACGATTAT
>JANPEU010000601.1:0-3030 GCA_031423175.1 Bacteroidota bacterium | reverse complement strand
GGAAATTTATTAAATGAGAATACGGGTTCTTTGATAGCAAAACCTTTCAATTTTTTTTCAAATGTAAAATCTTTCAGCTTATGAGAGCCGATCATTATTTTAGTGGCAATATTCAAATAGGGTATTTGATATGCTTTAGCAATAAATGGTGTAGTGCGGCTAGCTCTTGGGTTGGCTTCTATCACAAACACTTTATCATTCTTTATGGCAAACTGAATATTTATTAAGCCTTGTATTTTTAATTCCCTTGCAATTTTTTCAGCATACTCTTCCATGGTATGCACGACTAATGGAGTAAGATTGAATGCGGGCAGCACAGCATTACTGTCACCGCTATGTATACCGGCTGGTTCTATATGTTCCATTACACCCATCACATGAAAATCATCTCCATCAAAGATGCCGTCTATTTCTGCTTCCTGACAACGGTCAAGAAAATGGTCGACAAGAATTTTATTGCCGGGTAAATGTTTTAATAAACTCACTACAGCTTTTTCTACTTCATCATCATTCAATACTATCCGCATTCTTTGTCCACCTAAAACATAAGAAGGACGAACGAGAACAGGATAGCCAACTTTGTTTGCTACCCGTATCGCTTCATCTACTCCTTCGGCTGTTCCATAATCGGGATATGGAATGTCTAACTCTTTTAGTCTGTCACTAAAGCGGCCACGGTCTTCGGCAATATCTAAACTGTCATACGAAGTGCCAATAATTTTTATTCCTTTTTTATGTAAACGTTCAGCAAGCTTCAATGCAGTTTGTCCGCCCAGCTGAACTATTACTCCGTATGGCTTTTCATGTTCTATTATTTCCCAGAGATGCTCCCAGTACACCGGCTCGAAATATAATTTATCAGCCATATCAAAATCAGTGCTCACCGTTTCAGGATTACAGTTTACCATGATGGATTCAAAACCACATTCTTTTATCGCCAGCAAACCATGTACACAGCAATAATCAAATTCAATACCCTGGCCAATACGATTAGGACCTGACCCAAGCACAATGATTTTCTTTTTATTGGAAACTTTACTTTCGTTATGTACTAGTCCTCCCACTTGTGGTGTTCCCGATAGAGAAGCAAAAGAGTTTGAGGAGGGTGATTCAAAAGTAGAATAGAAATAAGGAGTCTTTGCTTCAAACTCTGCACTACAGGTGTCCACCATTTTAAAAACTCTGGTTATACCAGCTGCTTTTCTTTTTTCATAGATTTCATCTTCACTTGCATCGTTCATAATCCGGCTCAGTTGTTCATCACTAAAACCATTTACTTTGGCTTCATTCAGCAATTCAAGCGGCAGGGTATCCAATTTATATTTAGCAATCTTCTTTTCAATCTCACATATTTTTTGAATCTCGTATAAAAACCAACGGTCAATACCATTAGTAGCTTTTGAAATGGTGCCAACGGAGATACCCGCCATCAAAGCATCTTTGATACGGAAGATGCGGTCCCATTTTGGAGTTTTAATATATTCCAATAATTCATCAGAGTGCATCAGGCTTTTACCATAATAGCCTAAACCAACTGCATTATTCTCTAAACTCTGACAGGCTTTTTGTATCGCTTCATTAAAACTTCTGCCAATACCCATTACTTCACCCACACTTTTCATCTGGAAACCTAACGTATCATTGGCTCCTTTGAATTTATCAAAATTCCAACGGGGAATTTTCACAATCACATAGTCCAGTGCCGGTTCAAAATAGGCAGAGGTTGTTTTTGTAATTTGGTTTTCCAGCTCATCCAAGTTGTAACCAATAGCCAGTTTAGCGGCAATTTTAGCAATAGGGTAGCCGGTGGCTTTACTTGCCAAAGCGGATGAGCGGCTTACCCTGGGATTTATTTCAATAGCAAGGAGTTCTTCGGTATCCGGATTGATAGCAAACTGAACATTACACCCGCCGGCAAAATTTCCCAGGTCCCTCATCATTTTGACACCTGTATTCCTCATCAATTGCATAGCGGTATCACTCAGCGTCATGGCAGGGGCTACTGTTATTGAGTCTCCGGTATGCACACCCATCGGATCAAAATTTTCAACAGTACAAATAATACAGACATTATCTGCCATATCGCGGAGTAGTTCCAGTTCAAATTCTTTCCAACCTAATACTGCTTTCTCCACCAGCACTTCATGTATGGGACTAGCTGTAAGTGCCCTGTTGAGGGCTTCATCCAGGTCTTCTTTTTTAAAAACAAGGCCACCACCTGTTCCACCCAGTGTAAAAGAAGGACGAAGCACCAGCGGGAACCCCATTTCCTGGGCACATTCTTTTCCTTCCAGGAAGGAGTTGGCAATTCTTCCGGTTGCTACAGTTACACCTATATCAATCATCCATTTTCTGAACTTTTCTCTATCCTCCGCCTTTTCAATGGCTTTTATATCTACACCAATCAATCGTACATTGTATTGTTGCCAGATGCCCAGTTCTTCTGCTTCTTTGGCCAGGTTAAGTGCTGTTTGTCCACCCATGGTTGGCAACACAGCATCAATATCATTTTCCTGTAATATCTGTTCTATACTTTCAACAGTTAATGGCAATAGATAAACCCGGTCAGCCATCATGGGGTCAGTCATAATGGTAGCTGGATTGCTGTTGATAAGAATAACTTTTATGCCTTCTTCTCGTAAACTTCTTGCAGCTTGCGTACCGGAGTAATCAAACTCGCAGGCTTGACCGATAATGATGGGTCCTGAACCAATAATAAGTACAGATGTAATTGAATTGTCTTTTGGCATTTTATGTTTTTAAAGTCTCCCGGTTTTTTAGGTGATTTAGGGAAGCTATAAATTGCGCAAATCTAAGGGAATGCAGGGGCTTTGAATTGATAAAGAGGAAAATTTTTTCAGATAGGTTTTCCCCAATTATAGCAGTTGGTTAGAAAAACTTTTTTGGTTTCTCCATCTTACGGTAATTGAGTTTGTAAACATCATCATAAATTTCTTTTTTTTCCAACATCAATTCTCTGATTTTTTGTTTAAGGGCATCGTTCGATTGCCAGCGGGGTGTTCTTCCATA
>JANPEU010000600.1:0-9784 GCA_031423175.1 Bacteroidota bacterium | reverse complement strand
AAAAGCAATTGAATTTCATGAAATGATTGGCAGCGAACGCAAGGAAAAACGTTTACACTATTTAAAAAATTACTGGTTCGAAAAGGTGAAAAATATACCGAAGGTAAAACTGCACACATCTTTTTCTCCCAAATGGGGATGCGCCATTGGCAATGTAAGCGTTGATGGAAAAAAACCGGAAGAACTGGATAGTTTTTTACTTACGAATTATAAAGTGCATGCAGTTGGGATCAACTGGGAAAACATTCATAGCGTAAGAGTAACGCCGAATGTTTATACTACTACTAAAAATCTGGATGTGTTGGTGGAGGGGATTGCTGCGTTTGCGAAAAGTTAATTGCTAATATTCAATTATTTCTATCTTGAAATTTGCAAATGAAAAAATACTCAATACTCAATATTCAATGCTCAATGTTCAATGTTTAAAACCCCACCGGGGTTTAATATTAATAGCCCCCGGTTTCAACCGGGGGGGATGAAAATGATTGTTTGTAAGAACCCCGGGGGGTTCAACATTTTTTTCTGATTAAGAAATGGTTGAAAAGAAAAATGAATAGTTGAGATGTACCGAATAGAATTTCTTCAATACAAGAGTCCGCCATCGGCGGAAGAAAAGCTTAACCTTGCCTACCGGCAGGCAGGTAGTAGCAACCCGGCTTGGCTCATAATTTTCCACATATCCACAAAATCTTTTCAATTCTTTATTCGTTATAGTGATTGCAATTATATTTGTCAAAATCAAACCCTTTTGAATGAGTATTCCTAAAGGAAAACTGATAGCAATTGGCGGTGCGGAAGATAAAGGCACTGACCTTGAAACCGGGGAGTTTCACCGAAGCAACCTCAACTTTTTTGAACTCGGTATTTTGCGCCGTGTAGTGGAAGAAGCTGGCGGCGTTCATGCAAGAATTGAAGTCATCACCACGGCTTCCACCATTCCTTATGAAGTAGGAGAACATTACCTGAATGCTTTTGGAAAAATTGGTTGTATGAATGTGGATGTAATGCATATCCGCAATCGGCAGGATACTTTGAATGAAGAATTTTTGCATCGGATAAAAAAATGCGATGCGGTAATGTTTACAGGTGGCAATCAATTACGATTAAGTGTAACGGATGGTGGTACTGAATTTCTTTCAATCATGAAGCAACGTTACCAGCACGAGGACTTTTTAATTGCAGGTACCAGTGCAGGTGCTATGGCTATGAGCCAGACCATGATTTATGAAGGCAATGCAACAAGAGCACACTTAAAAGGTGAAGTTAAAATGACATCGGGTCTGGGTTTTATCAGTTCAGTAATTATTGATTCACATTTTGAAAAGCGAGGAAGGTTTGGAAGATTGGCACAGGCTATTGCCACCAATCCAAGTTGTATCGGAATTGGTTTAGGAGAAGATACCGGCATGCTGATTACAGAAGGAAATAAAATGGAAGCAATCGGCAGTGGCCTCGTTGTGATAGTGGATGGACACGATATACTTCATTCAAATATTGCCGATATACCTGAAGGCAATCCGATCAGTATTGAAAATATGAAAGTCCATTTTTGTGAAAACGGTAACGGATATCTTTTGCAGCAACGTAAATTTTTAATGGAAGCAAGCGATGGCTCTGTTATAAAAAAACAAGTAGATGTAGAATAATTGAAGATTTTCTTTTGCTTACCCGAAATCTGTTACCACTTAAATAAAATATTATGTATTCCTGTTTACAGAGATATTTTTATTTGAAAAAGCTATAATCTTGCAGCACATTTATTCTCACCCTTTGTAAGTTTTCATTCCTGCATTTTATTAAGTATTAAATAAATTAAATCAACGAGTATGAAATTTTATCAGAAAAATTTGATAGCTGCTGTTATCATTACGTTGTTCTTTTCAGCATGTAATAACAAAACAGATGTGGAAACAAAGCCGCCTCTGATAGCGGTGGAAGAATTTTTTAAGAACCCCGAAAAATTTGGTTGGAATATTTCACCTGATGGCGAATATATATCTTACCTCAGTCCCCATAACGGACACACCAATGTATTTGTAAGAAAAATTTCTGACAGTACTGGTATTCCGGTTACCAATGATACCGTACGAAATATTTATAATTATCAATGGAAGGGTAACCGGATAATTTATCTGCAGGATATCGGTGGTGATGAAAATTTTCAATTGTTTTCAGTTGCAATTGATGGAAAAGATTTAAAAAACCTGACTCCTTTCCCAAAAGTAAGAACACAGATTTTGGATGGTTGGCGTTATGTGCCAGGCAAAGCAAATGAGATAATGATAGGGTTAAATAAAAGGGATGCCCGTTTTTTTGATCCATACAGAATAAATATTGAAACCGGAGAAATGAAAGTGCTTTTTCAAAATGATAAAAACTATGATAGCTGGTTTACTGACCATGCAGGGGTAATAAGAATCGCAACGAAAACGGATGGTGTGAATACTACTTATTTTCAACGGGCAGATGAAAACAAACCATTTGATTCATTACTTACAACAAGTTTCAAAGATAATTTCGGAATCAAGTTTTTTACTTTCGATAATAAAAATATTTATGTGTCAACTAATATTGGCCGGGATAAAACATCCATTGTAGAGTATGATCTTTCTGCTAAGAAGGAGATGAATGAACTCTACAGTAACCCGGATTACGATGTGGACGGACTTGGGTTTTCTCAGAAAAGAAAAGTTCTTACTGCCGTGTATTACACTTCGTGGAAAGGCGAGCAGCATTTTTTGGATACCGAAACAGAGGAAGAATATAATAAAATGAAGAAAAAATTTGAAGGGTATGAAATTGGTATTTATGGAAATAACGATGCCGATGATAAATGTATCGTATGGACGGGGAATGATAAACTGGCTGCGAAATATTATTTCTATGATAAAAAAACAGGCGAAACAAAATTTCTTGCCAACGCATTTCCCTGGTTGAATGAAGAACATATGGCTACTATGAAAGCGATTGAATATAAATCAAGAGATGGTTTAACTATCCACGGGTATCTTACGTTACCAAAAGGTGTTGAAGCGAAAAATATTCCTGTTGTGGTAAATCCGCATGGTGGGCCGTGGGCAAGAGATAACTGGGGTTTTAATACCGAAGCACAAATGTTGGCCAACCGTGGTTATGGGGTTTTGCAAATGAATTTCCGTGGTTCAACCGGGTATGGAAAAGAATTTTGGCTGAAAGGTGCAAAGCAATGGGGTAAAAAAATGCAGGATGATATTACAGATGGAGTGAAATGGTTAATTAATGAAGGTATAGCAGATCCGAAACGTGTGGCTATATATGGTGGAAGCTATGGCGGCTATGCAACTTTAGCTGGTGTTACATTCACACCTGATTTATATGCCGCAGCAGTGGACTATGTTGGTGTGTCTAATATGTTTACGTTTATGAAAACAATTCCTCCTTATTGGGAACCATACAAAGCTATGTTTGCTGAATTAGCAGGCGACCCGGTTAAAGACAGTGTCTTACTAGCAGAAGTTTCGCCGGCATTGCATGCAGATAAAATTAAAACACCTTTATTTATTGCACAAGGTGCAAATGATCCTCGTGTGAATAAAGCAGAAAGCGATCAAATGGTGGAAGCATTGAAAAAAAGAGGTGTTTCAGTTGAGTATATGGTGAAAAATGATGAAGGGCATGGTTTTGCCAATGAAAAAGATCAGATAGACTTTTATAAGGCGATGGATAAGTTTTTTGCAAAATATCTTGCACCGGTGAAAGACGAATCGAAAAAACAATAGTTGAATAAATAGAGTTATTTTAATAGTCCTGCTGTGGCAGGACTTTTTTTATTTATCTTGAATTCAAATTCATGATATGAAAAAAATAATATTTCTTTTATCAGTTATCCTTGTTATGTCTTTTGTAAATCAAAAAAAGAATAAAGTTGTTTTCTTTGGCGATTCCATTACACAAGCCGGTGTGCAAGCAGGTGGGTATATAGTGCGGGTGGATAGTATGTGTAAAGTAGAAGGTAAGAATGACAGCTATGAATTTGTAGGTGCAGGTATAAGTGGTAACAAGGTGTATGATTTGTATTTAAGAATAGAAGAGGATGTTTTGGCAAAAAATCCCGATATCGTTATTATTTATATCGGCGTAAATGACGTGTGGCATAAATCTTCTTCCGGCACGGGCACAGATACCGATAAGTTTGAAAAATTTTACCAGGCAATAATCAATAAGCTTAAAGCAAAAAATATAAAAGTTGCACTTTGTACACCGGCTGCAATAGGTGAGCGAACTGATTTCAGCAATGCACAGGATGGCGATTTGAATTATTATAGCAGTATCATCCGTACACTTGCTTTTAAGAATAATTTGCCATTGATTGATTTAAGAAAATCTTTTCTTGATTATAACCTGAAGAACAATCCGGAAAATAAGGAGAAAGGAATTCTTACAAGTGACAGAGTACATCTGAATGCAAAAGGAAATCAACTTGTGGCAGATGAAATGTGGAAAGTTGTAAAAAAATTATAAAAGCCCTTTATCTGATTCCCATTTTCTGGAACTACAGCCTTCATGATTCAGAATTGTATAATTATTTTCTTCAGCCCATTTCAAAACTTTCTTTCTTAAAAGTTTCGGGTAAAAATGTGTGAAAACATTTTTTTCGGTTGGTATTTTTTTAAATAATCCAATTTCACTCAGCACATCGTAGCTGGCAGCTGCACAGCGCATACCCAATATTGCATAGTCATAAGGAGTTTTTGCAGATACTGAATCAAATACTTTTTGGAGCTGATCAAACTGTTCTTCAGTAACGGGTACAATCACAGTTACCCATTTATCTTTTTCTTCATTCTTATAGGCAGTTTTGTTCAGCCTGTAACCACCGGTCGGCTTTTTATTTTGAGGAAAAATAGGATTCTTCCCGCTTAAAAAATCAAGCACTCTGCCCCCGGCTTCGATATTTACATGACCGCCTTTTAATCCACCAAAATGTTTTTGTTCAGTTTGTTTAAATCCTTTTGCCGGTTTCGAGCCGTAGAGGAAATTAATTTTTACATAATTAGTTGTAGTATCTCCAGCTTCACAAAATGAGCAAATAAATAAACTAAATAGGATGATACAAACTCGCATAGAAATTTGAAAACAAAATTCCGGATTAAATCAAACCCCAAAAAAAAATTCTGAGCGTTTTTTAAACAATTAACTTTTTAAGTAATACAGAAATATCATGATGTTGATTCATTACCATCAAATGCGAACCACCTTCAATGGTGAAATCAGCTTTCACCAGCCGATATGGAAGAAGTTTATCAGATTTTCCGTGAATATGTATAAGGTTTTTGGGTATTTCCATATTCTCCCAGTGCAGAATAGCATGAACTGCCCATTTTGTAAAATCCGTATTGGCATCATCTAATATAGTCTGAAAAATTTCTTTTTGTTTAACTCCGGTCGGCCCAAAAAATTTATTACGGAGTAACGACGTTTTTTTTAATACAGATTCGGGCAACCATTTATAAATTGGAAAATATTTACCCGTTCTGTAAATAGAAGGAAACTCATTTTTAGTTTTATTGCTGGAAATAATAATTGCTTTGATGCCTGAATCCGATTTTGCCATCTCCGTTGCGAGCATTCCACCAAAGGAAACGCCAACAACAATTGCATCTGTCTCAGTAATTTGGTTTTTCAGTCGTAATGCATAACTCCTGAGCGATTCAATTTTCATTGGTTCTATCCAATCAATAAAAATAGGTTCACAAAAAGATAAATCAAGAAAGGAGAAAGCCCTTTTGTCAGCACCAAGACCACTAATGAAATATACTTTTTTCATTTTATCGTATAAGCAAATCAGGCGACAGTTATCAGGTAGTAATTCTTTTTGCCTTTCTGTATTAAAATGTATTTTTCATGAAGTAATAATGAATTGTCAATCATTAATTGAAGGTTATCAGCTTTTTTTCTATTGATACTTACACCACCGCCCTGTACCATCTTTCTCGCTTCACCTTTACTTGGAAAAATTGTTGTTTCAGCTAAAAAAGAAACCACATCAATTCCGGTATTAATTTTTTCTTTTGCAAAATTAATTTTCAATACTCCTTCCATCCCTTCAAGATCGTCTATACTTAAACTTTCGGCCGGGGCATTGTTCTTGGTAAATAATTTTTCTGTTGTTTCTATTGCTTTTATCAATTCTTCTTCTCCATGGACAAATTTTGTTACTTCTTCTGCTAATTTTTTTTGTAAAAATCTTTTGGCTGCATCTTTTATATGATCCACAAGTATAAGCTCTATTTCGGGCTGATTCAGGAAAGTAAAAATCTTGATCCATTTTTCGGCATCTTCATCGCTTGCATTCAACCAAAACTGATAGAATTGATAGGGTGTTGTTTTATTTGCATCCAACCAAATATTTCCAGTTTCCGTTTTACCGAATTTGGTTCCATCAGTTTTAGTTAGCAGTTTACAGGTGAGTCCAAATGTTTCTCCCCGAAGTTTTTTTCTGATCAATTCTGTTCCGGCAGTTATATTTCCCCATTGATCCGATCCTCCCATTTGAAGTTTGCAATTATGATGTTGAAAGAGCCACATAAAATCATAAGCCTGCATCAATATGTAATTGAACTCGGTAAATGATATTTCCTGATCTTGTGCCAGTCTGTCTTTTATAAATCCTTTGTTTAACAAATAACTAACCGTCAAATATTTTCCAGCCTCTCTTAAAAACTCAATGGTTGTAATTCCTTTGAACCAATCTGCATTATTTACTAGCAAAGCTGCATTATTACCAGATGTGAAATTTAGAAATTGTGAGAGTTGTTTTCGTATACAATCCACATTATAATTTACATCTTCTTCAGACAATAATTTTCTTTCCTCTTTTTTTCCAGATGGATCGCCAATCATGCCTGTTGCTCCGCCAACTAGTACAATTGGTCTATGTCCCGACAGTTGAAGATGTTTTAAAATAATGATCTGAACAAGACTGCCCACATGCAATGAGTCTGCAGTAGGGTCAAACCCAATATAGGCGGTAGTCATTTCTTTTTTCAATTGATCTTCGGTGCCGGGCATTATATCCTGTATCATGCCCCTCCATCGTAATTCTTCTATCAGAGTCATAGTATAAATCGGTGATTTAAGTCAAAAGTAAGCCAGAATTCAAAAGGAAAGGAAAGGCGGCAATTTTTTTCTATCAAATTCGTTCTCAATTGGTATGCTATTTTGTGCCGGGGTTATGTAATCCCGCAGTTAAAAACTATTTTTGAAGCCTTATCCGAGCCCTTGAGAAAACCAAAAACGTATCGCTTATCAGAAATCATCATCAATGAAACGAACCCTTGTACAACTAACGGTTATTGCTGTGCTTATTTCTAATACTTCCACTGCACAGTTCAGAAAATACTCCAATGAATTTTTAAATATTGGCGCTGGTGCCCGTGGTCTTGCAATGGGTGGTGCACAGATAGCTTCAGTTAATGATGGTACTTCAAGCTATTGGAATCCCGCAGGTCTGGTAAATGTAAAAGATGTGCCGCAGTTAAATTTAATGCATGCGGAATATTTTGCAGGTATTGGTAAGTATGATTTTGCAGGTATCGCATTTCCTTCTGCTAATAAAAAAAGAACAGTAGCTGTTACGGGTTTGCGTTTTGCTGTTGATGATATAATGAATACTCTTTTTTTGGTTGAACCAGATGGTTCTATCAACTACAACAATATACAGGCATTCTCTTCGGCAGATTATGCTTTCTTGATTTCTTTTGCACAAAAAATAAAAGAAACGGAAAACAAAGATGTTCAATTTGGTGTAAATGCTAAAGTGATACACCGCAGTGTAGGCAAATTTGCCAAAGCATGGGGTTTTGGATTGGATGCCGGTTTGCAGATTCGTAAAGGGAAATGGAAGTTTGGAATTGTTGGCCGTGACATTACGACCACATTTAATGCATGGTCATTTTCATTTACTGAACGTGAAAAAGAAGTTTTGTATTTAACGAACAATGAAATTCCCGTTAAGTCAACCGAACTTACTGCCCCGAGATTAGTCTTAGGTGCTGCAAGGGAGTTTAAATTAGGTAAAAAATCAAGCCTATTGGCAGAAGCGAATTTTGATTTGACATTTGACGGTCAGCGAAATACAATTGTAAGCTCGGACCCGGTAAGTGCTGATCCTAAACTAGGTCTTGAATTTAATATCAACCATGTTTTTTATCTGCGTGCTGGTATTAATAATTTTCAAAGAGCATTAGCTGATGGAGATACATTGAATCAAAAAAAAGTATGGATCTATCAGCCGGGTGGAGGTGCAGGTTTTAAAATTCAGAATGTAACGATTGATTATGCATTTACAAATCTTGCGAATCAATCCAATCCATTATTTACACACGTATTTTCCTTAAGGCTAAACCTGGTAGGAGATACCAAGCGAACTAAAAAGAAATAAAATAATTGTTACTGATATAAATTTCATTCAATGAAACGAATTTTACTTTTTCTGTTTATTTTAAATAGTACGCTGGCAAATGCACAGATCTATAATAATGAATGGATAGATTATAATAAAACTTACTATAAGTTTAAGGTTGGTGTTACAGGTTTATATCGCATTCCTCAATCTACACTTGCCTCCATCGGCATAGGAACGGTACAGGCTCAACACTTTCAGTTATGGAGAAATGGGGAGCAGATACCTGTTTACACTTCTATTCAAACCGGTGTTTTAAGCGCAACAGATTATATTGAGTTTTGGGGAATGATGAATGATGGAAAGGCGGATAAGGCTTTATATCGTAATCCTGATTTTCAACAAAACGATGCCTGGAGTTTGAGTACAGATACCGCTTCATATTTTTTAACTGTAAACACGACTTCATCTAACTTAAGGCTTGCACCTGTTATTAATGATGTGGCAGGAAATGTATTGCCAGCTGAACAATGGTTTACGCATACAGTGGGTGTTAATTTTAAAAGCAAGATGAACCCTGGTTATGCAGCCGTGATTAGCGAATATGTTTATTCTTCTTCTTACGATGAGGGTGAGGGATGGACATCAATTGATATAGGTAAAACAACCACGACGGAATTTAATCTTGGAAATTTTACAAACCTGAGTGTATTTACAGGTGCCGGAGCTACTCAACCAAGATTACGTTTCAATGCTTCCGGTAATGCCATTAACCCAAGAGAATTTGAAGTAAAAATAAATGGAAATACTTTTCATACACAGCAGATGGATTATTTTGATTATGTAAAATTAAATTTGCCACTCGATATTTCCAATTTAACCAGCAATACGATTGATGTAAAACTGAGAAATAACACCACGGTCGCAAGCGACAGAATGGTGGTAGCAATGTATGGTATAGATTATCCCAGAATGTTTGATTTTGATAATTCATCAAATTTTAAATTTAAATTACCGGCTGCTGCAGCAGGTAATTATCTTGAAATAACGAATTTTAATTTCGCTGGTACTCCGCCTGTTCTTTATGATCTTACAAACGGACATCGTTATATAGCTGATATGGGAGCACAGCCGGTATTGCGGTTTAAATTATTGCCATCTTCAACCGAAAAAGAATTAGTTTTAGTTTCTCAGGTTGCAGGAAATATCAATATAATTTCAAACCTTGTTCAGCGCAATTTTATAAATTTTTCAAATACTGCTACGCAGGGTGATTATCTTATTATTACAAGTCCATTCTTTTTTAATGGATCTAATGGTACAAACCCAATTAATGATTACAAAACATATAGAAGCTCAATTGCAGGAGGTTCGTACAATGCCAAAGTGTATCTGGCAGAT
>JANPEU010000599.1:0-4912 GCA_031423175.1 Bacteroidota bacterium | reverse complement strand
TTACGGGAACGAGGTAAATCAATTTGTCCATAATTAATTTTTCAGTTAAAACGTTTAATTCTTTTACCCCAAATCAATTTATTGGAGTGTTATCCTCCAACCAATATTAAATACTTTGGAGGGCGGCAAAGATAGGGGATGGAGGGGAAATGTGGAGAGCCTGGTTAATAGAGTTATTCCGAGAATTCTGAGAGATGTTTTTAGCTCAGAATAATTATATATTCTAATTTACTTGAGCATATTTCCAAACTTCGTCGTCAGTAATTTCCTTTAATGTTGGTTAATCTTTCAGGAAAGCAGCACGCCAGTGGTATGAGGGGTTGGTTCCGATAGTTATCGGGATGCAAAGGCTACCAACAAGTTTCTTGTCAGGTTTCCCATTTCAATTAATGCTCAGCTATTTGTTTTACAATTTCCAATGCTTTCGGAAATGTATCATTAAAATATTGTTCGAATTCAGAAGTAGTTTCCATTATTAATTTAACTGATAATTCTGTAACTCCATTTGCTTCATCAAGATGATAGCTTTCCGTAGCATCTCCCCATTCTTTCGGTTCTTCAACACCTTTTTTTACTTCACCCAGATGTTTAAATGTCATTTGTTCACCGGGCAGCTTTTTTTGAATAATGCTGAACATACCATCTCCCTGTGGTGTAAGAAATGAAATCTTACTGCCTTCGTTCCAGTCAGTTTCTGCATACGAACCATCCATGAATGCAGCAGTCCATTTTCTATAATTTGCATCATTCCATAAAGCTTCCCAAACTTTTTCTTTAGAGGTATTAATTTTAGTTGAAAAATTTAATGTTGTCATTGTTTCGGTTTTACGATTATTGATAATTTTGGAATACTAAAGATATAAATGATAATCTTTATTTACAGGCAGTATTGACAACAGTTTAAGGGTGATTTGCGACAAATACACGAACCGGGGCCGGTTCAGCCCGGACTGAAATGATGGTAGCAAAAAGGTGAGTATATATTCATTAGCCAGGATAGCAGAAAACCTCGCTGTTAGCTGTAGTTTTTCTTGTGTCGAATTAGAGTTTAATGGAAAGGTTTAACTGTCCCCCTAAACCAACTTCTATGATTTTTTGCAGAGTTGAAATGCGAACATCTTTTATGTCGTTCTCAACTCTTGAGATATAGGCTTTGTTTGTACCACATTTTTCTGCAAGTTCTTCTTGTGTCAAACCCTTTTCAAGACGGGCCTCATAAATTAATGCACCCAACTTGAATTCCTGATATCCTTTTTCTAATTTGTCTCTTTTGGCACTTCCTTTTTTACCGTAATGTTTTTCTTTGAGTTGGTCGAGTGTAACAGTTTTATTTTTTTTCAGCATAATATTCCTCCTTAATTTTTAATGCCTTCTCAATTTCTTGTTTCGGCGTTTTTTGAGTTTTCTTTTGAAAACCGCTTGTTACTACAACTATTTTTCCTTTGTCAAAGAAGCAGAATATTCTGAAAATGTCGCTTCCTTGTTGTACCCTAATTTCATAAAGCCCGTCAGTACCTTCCAAATGCTTGAAATATGTTTCCGGTACTTGCGGAAGGTCTTCAATCAAATCAAAAGTCCAAACGATTTTATCTTTAACTTTTTGGCGCTGTTTAATAAAGAACTCTTCAAAATAGCCCTTGTAAAAAATAATGGTTCGGTGTTTATGATTTTCCGGCACAATGCAAATATACAAAAGTTGTCCGAAAGTACAACTTCACGCCGTTATTGGTATGAGGCGTTGGAATTGTGCTTAGCCTACCAACAAGTTTCCTGTCAGGTTTCTCATATTCGATTTGATGGAACGCCACCCGCATGGCTCTGCTTTATTCCAACAATGGCATGCTGCTATCGGTAGGATTCCAACAAAAGCAAATTACCAAAAGGACCGAAGGCAATTGGCATTTCAATTTTTTGTAGCCTCAACCCCATATCGTATTGCCGCTTGAAGTATATCAACGTTTATATCTTTCATTGTTTTGAACTTAATACAATACCCAGTCACACTCGCCTTGCCTATTTTTTTCCCATACGTTTGGGCTAAGTATGTCTTATCTGCAATACCCATGATATAAACTGAAATTCCAGTTGTGTTTGCACTCAAACCAATTTGATAAAACTCCTTGGTTTTTCCCCGTCCGACCCGGTCGTCCGGGCGGGCATCAGCATATTTTATGGTGTAAAATCCATATCCTATATTAGGATTAGAAACAATTTTACCTTTATCGTCTTTACCATCTAAGAACCATAATTTACATGCTGGCATTACTTGCAGAATGATGCGGTGCAACTCCTGCATCTCACTACGTTTTGGCTCAGGTTGGCTAACAATATATTTTTTGATTTCTTCTTTTACGTTCATATAAATATAAAATTACGGTTGCTTAGTTTCCCTTTTCATAACGATAGCCCTGCCTTGCCGGCAGGCAAGTATCGGGACGCTTTATCTTTACTCAATGTGATTATATATTTTCTTTTTATTGTCTTTTCGATAAAGTTGCCAATAGTTCTTCCAGGCTTTTCAATGTCATCATAAATCCTTCTTTGAAGCCCATTTCAATCATCTTCTCCATGCGTTCAAGGGATTCATTATAAATAGTAACGCTCACTTTAGTCTTTCCGTTTTCTTCGCTGAAATTCAGATCCCATTCGGAGCCTGGCAGTTCTGGATTTTCATTTTCGTCTGCAAAAGCATTCAACATTTTAAAATTAGTTTTCTGGCTAATAGAAGTGTATTTCTGAACGGACCAACGTTCCTGTCCTTCCGGGCTTACCATTGCATAAAAACGTCGCCCGCCCGTTTCAAAATTCATAACTTTTGTTTTTGAAGACCAGGGTTTAGGTGCCCACCATTGATCAAGAATTTCCTTTTTGGTAAAAGCATCCCATACCAGCGAAAGGTCGGCGTCAAATTCCCTGTTTATAAATGCCGTTTTTTTTGATTTGTCCAGGGTAAAATCAAATAGTAAGTTGTTGTTTCCCGCCTTGCGGGATTTCTCTTTGTTCAACATTTTTTTTGTTTTATCCACCGAAGCTTTAGCGTAGGCGGGGTTTTTTAATTGTTGATAATACTTTGTCCAATTGATTGAAACGGGTTTCCCAGATTTTTCTGAATTGATCAATCCATTTATCAATCTCTTTCATTTTTTTTATTTCAAGTGAATAATAGATTTCCCTGCCTTTGTATTCCTGTTTCACCAGTTCGCATTCTGTAAGTATGCGAAGGTGTTTAGAAACAGATTGCCGGGTAGTGTTGAAGTTGTCAGCAATGGCGTTTGGTGTCATTGCCTGCAATGCAATTAAGGTGATAATTGCCCGTCTTGTCGGGTCGGCTATTGCCTGGAAAATATCTCGTCTCATTTTGTTTAAATTTTAGTTGTGCAGCTATTCGGTTGCAAATATAAGTGCAGCCATTCGGTTTCGCAAAATTTATTTTTCAAACTATTTTTTTAAAGAGAAGATGGGGGAGTGGCGTGCTTCTTTCGGGATGGTATCAACAAGGGCGGAAAAACCTTGATAGGTTACTTACGCTAAAGCTCTTTTGTTTCGTCTGTTTGCCGGACGGCTTTTCACTTTTGATTTTTGCATTGGCATTCTTCTTCCAGTTGCCTTGTAATATGCAATAATTTCACTAATTCTTTTTCTATCTGCCGCTGTCAAAGGTTTTGGGTCAACAAAGAAGTCAACTCCTTCCGGTTCTTTTATGTAGCCCATTGTATTTAAATTTTAAGTTGGAAAATATTTTTTAATTAGTTTAAGCGCTTCTTGGGGGAAGATTACCATTTTGTGTCCGCCAACATGTGTTGCACCCAAAGTCGTTTCATAATGCTCAATTAACTTTGTCTTGGCAGTAAAAGAAACGAAGCCCTGGTGTCCTCTGTCCCATGTCAGGTGTTAGCACCATTATAAAAAACAAATTCTGGTGAAATGTCATAATCCCATAACTCATTCTCTTTGGCATTAGCAGATTGTATAATCTTATCCCATACTATTTCTCCAAAAATGCCAATTCGTGCTTTTAAAAAAATATTTTTCTCTTTAAGTTTTTCTATTCCCGGTAAGTGCTTATGTTTTTCCAGCAATGGCAATACGTTAATTGCTTTTGTTATGCCATTATTAAAGGTGCATACAATGGTATAATCTCCGGGAAGTTTGATATGACTTATTTTAAGCATTATTGTAAAGGGGTTACTTTATGAAATTCTTTTGTATTCCACATAGTCAGCAATTCTTCTTTATGAATCTCGGCCCATGCCTGTACCAATTTAAGTTTACTTACAGGGAAATCACCATTTAACAAACTGCCATTTTCTATAATAATATTTGCTTCAAATTCTCCATACTTTACTTTAAAATGTGGAGGATTATGGTCATTAAAAAACATATAAATGATTATTCCGTAAAATCTGCAAATCTCAGGCATTCTCTTTTTTTACAAAAATAGTAATTTAAGCATTGAGATTAGTGTGTTATTCAGTTCCTTCGTTGTCTCCCCTTTCACCAAATTAAGAACTGCGTCCACGAGGGGTTTCCTCCCGAAAAATTTCGGGACCGGTATGCAGAAGAGCAGGAACCCTTCGCTGTAAAGATTTCCTATTGTCGTGGGGTCGCCCCACTACATGTTATACTAGTACAGTTCCGCTGGGCAGACCCCACGCTGACAGCTTTCTTTTATTTGTAGATTATTTGGAACACCATGAAGGAACTGAAATAAACAGAGCCTAAGCGAAGTCCTTAATATTTAAGAAACATCTGGTGATTGGGGTTGGAATGGGTTTCGGTAAGTTTAAAATCATAGCTACCTATAATTTCAAACCCTGCTTTTTTATAAAAGCTAATTGCCCGTGGATTTTCTTTCCATACAAATAACCACATCCCTGCCTCGTTGTTCTTTTTGGATAAATCAATATTAAAA
>JANPEU010000598.1:0-2061 GCA_031423175.1 Bacteroidota bacterium | reverse complement strand
ATCCGATAGTCAATTGGTAAGTATGACGCTTACTGATTTTGCTGATGAAACTGCAAGTGAATCCCCGGCACCAGGTGGTGGTTCTATTGCTGCTTATGTTGGATCACTTGGTGCATCACTGGCTACAATGGTTGCTAATTTATCATCGCATAAAAAAGGTTGGGATGAAAGATGGGAAGAGTTTAGTGTGTGGGCAGAGAAAGGCCAGTTTTTTAAAAATGAGTTGCTGCGGTTAGTGGATGCAGATACAAAAGCGTTTAATCAAATCATGATTGCAATGGGTTTGTCAAAAGGGAGTGAAGAAGAAATAGCTATTCGCAAAAAAGCGATTCAGAAAGCAACAAAGTATGCAATTGAAATACCATTCAAAGTGATGCAAACTTCTTATGACAGTTTGGAAGTGATAAAGGCGATGGCAGAAATTGGTAATCCGAATTCTGTTACGGATGCAGGAGTGGGTGCTTTATGTGCACGTACTTCGGTGATGGGAGCTTTTATGAATGTGCGGATTAATTCAAGCGGGTATGATGATAAGAGTTTTGTTGAAAATGTGCTTAAGAAGGGGAAGGAGATTGAAAAGAAAACAATAGCTCTAGAAGGCGAGATACTGAAAGTGGTGAATGGGAAAATAGGAATTTAAAACCTCACCCTCAATCCCTCTCCAAAGGAGAGGGAAGCAACACCCTGCCCTCGCCTTTCGGAAACTTTATATTCAATCGGGGTGGTTGATTGATGTTGAGCCGAGATATAAAGTTGAAGTGGTAGAACAAAAAGCTGATTAAAGATACGCAGTACCGCTCCCTCTCATTTGGAGAGGGAGATGGAGGGTGAGGTCAAAAAAAAGCGATAGCTTTAGAAAATAAAAATGCAGATACTACCAATGAAAAATTCCAACGTTAATGAAGCCGTCCCGGTTGAAACCGGGATTAAAAAACAAACTGCTATGCAGCATTTAAAAATTTATCATAAAGCCGATATTCTTTCGCTTACTAAAATCCGGAAATTTGAAACCAAGTTGGGCGAACGATTGCATGTAATTAATGATGAAAATAATATTTCAAAGTCATTGGCAGAATCAACAGCGAGGTATGTATTGTTTGGCATACCGGAAGATTTAGGTGCCAAAGGAAATTTGGGTATTGGAGGCACAGATACATTATGGATTCCCTTTTTACAATCATTCCTGAATATCCAGAGCAATGACTTTTTTGATGGCGGTGAAATTTTGTTATTGGGTCATTTTGATTTTGGTGATATTCAATACCTGATTGATAAAACAGCAAAAAGTGATGATGAAAAAGTAGAAGCTTATCGTCATGCTGTGATTACCGTGGATAATGAAGTAGAGCAACTGGCAAAAATTATTACTGAGTCAAAAAAGATACCCATAGTTATTGGTGGAGGGCATAATAATTCTTATCCATTAATAAAAGGTGCAGCAAAGGGTTGGCATAAAGCAGGCGTATTACAACTGGCACAAATCAATTGTATAAATCTTGATGCACATGCCGATTACCGTCCGATGGAAGGCAGACATAGTGGAAATGCATTCCGTTATGCTGATGAAGATGGTTACCTGCAGAAGTATTGCGTTGTTGGTTTACATGAAAATTATATTCCGCAGAATGTTTGGATAGATATTGTAAACAATCCGTTTATTGACTGCATTACGTTTGAAGACATTTTTGTGCATGAGAAAAGAACATTTATGCAGGCAGTATCACATGCCACCGGGTTTACGGAAGATACATTTACGGGTATTGATATTGATTTGGATTCTATTCAAAATACATTAAGCAGTGCTATGACGCCGATTGGAATTACACCAGTTCATGCACGTCAATATATTTCTTATGCTGCGGCAGATTCTAAACCAGCTTATGTTCATATTTGTGAAGGAGCAACAAGATTATCAGATGGAAGAACGGATGCTACCAGTGGTAAATTGGCCAGTTACCTGGTAAGTGATTTTGTGAAAGCAAGAGAATCAGTAAACAGGTGAACTTATTTTTATATCTGCTTTACTGAACGCAATTTTAAATCTTGCTAATACCTTCGCCG
>JANPEU010000597.1:0-9638 GCA_031423175.1 Bacteroidota bacterium | reverse complement strand
CAAAATGAAGGTTCGGCAATTCTGCTTGATCAAATGAACCTGGTAAAAAATTATTCTATAGCAGGCGACACCCGTTTTGACCGTGTACTGGAAATAGCTGAAAATTTTCAACCAATCGATGCAATTGAAAAATTTTGTACCGGTAAAAAAGTTTTTGTAGCAGGTAGTACCTGGATTGAAGATGAATCAGTCATCTGTAAAATAGCTGAGACATTAATAAAGAATGATATAAAATTGATTATCGCACCACATGAAATAAATGAAAACCGTTTAACCGGGATAAAAAAACTTTTTCCTGATTCAATTCTATACTCAGCATTTCTTAAAGACTCCTCTTCTTTTGAAGGACAAGGCTCAGAATCTACTACATGTCTCATAATCGATAATTACGGCATGCTCTCAAACCTTTATCATTATGCCTATTTATGTTTTGTCGGCGGTGGCTTTACTTCGAATGGGGTACATAATGTAACTGAAGCCGCTGTATTTGGAAAGCCGGTAATCAGTGGACCTTATATATCTAAATACCTTGAAGCAGTTGATTTAGTAAATAAAAAAGGTGGTTTTGTTGTAAAGGATGCTGCTGAATTAAAAAAATTGATTGAAGATTTTATCAGGAACGAAAATGATTGTTACAACCAATCATCAAAAGCATCTTATAATTATATAAAAGAAAATGCAGGAGCTGTACTTAAAATCTTAAACTATATTCAGGTAAATCGCCTTTTAACTAAATTATAAAAGTGAGCTGACGTTTCGCTGTCATCTTTCCAACCTAACTTAACTTTCAACTCACGGGTAATCCAATATTCTGCTTCGGGGTAAATATTAAAATTGTTGATTGTTTTAATACAACGTTCATACATATTTTCATCGCCCCGAAAAAGATCATTGATAAAAAGAAACCGGTCATTTATACCAATTGCTTTTCTTAAATCTCTCACCGGCGATTCTTTAAGTACTTCCACCAATTCTGTTTTACCCTGACGTAGTTTATCATTCAACGATTCGGGCTGTTTTACCCCGGCATCATTAATTTCTTTTCTCGGGCTTTGGTGTGATAAGGTTGGTATTTCCAACATCGGATCAAAAACCATATCCAACTGCCCATTCTTCTGAAGCTTTGAAACTGATCCATTCTCCACCAGCAATTTTTCCATTTCCTCATACATCGGTGGTTTATCATCAAATGCTGGTTTTTGAAGAACTGGCTTCTCCTGAACAATTTTTTCGGGTACTGGCTTCGGTATAAATTTCTCATGTTCTGCAGGAAGTGGCGATACTGTTACATATCTCGGCATTACAACTGCAACTTTCGCTGTACCCAATATTTGTGCTGCTCCATTTAATTTTGCATCCAATTCTGCATGAAGCAACTGTACCGTACCCAACATTTGGTCTATGGTAGCTTGTTGTGCTATCTGTTCATTTAATTTATTTATAAGAGATTGAATTCGCTCCATTATACTACATTTGAACGCTGATGAAAATTTATTTTAAACAGCGATTTCTAAAGTTACAAACAGTTTGTCAATTAATAGAAATTGCCAACCAACAAATATAATTCTTAACAATGTTTATCGAACCCAATTTAAGACCTGAACGCCGCGGATGGATAGAAGTGATATGTGGAAGTATGTTCAGCGGAAAAACTGAGGAGCTGATCCGTAGATTGAAACGGGTTAAAATTGCTAATCTTAAAGTTGAAATTTTTAAACCCGCAATAGATGTCCGGTTTGATGAACTAAAAATTGTATCGCATGATACCAATGCTATTCAATCCACTCCGATAGATAACTCACAAAAAATTTTATTACTCGCAAATGATGTAGAAGTAATTGGCATCGATGAAGCACAATTTTTTGACAGTGAAATTGCAAATGTCTGTGATGAACTTGCCTTTCGGGGTATTCGTGTTATTGTTGCCGGGCTTGATATGGATTATCTCGGCAACCCATTCGGACAAATGCCGTATATAATGGCGAAAGCCGATTATGTTACAAAGCTTCATGCCATCTGTATGAAATGCGGAAATATTGCAAACTACAGTTACAGAAAAGTGCCCAACGACGATCAAGTATTACTCGGTGCCAAAGACGTGTATGAACCCCGGTGTCGCAAGTGTTATCACGAGAAAGGTTGATGGAATTTGTCCGCCAGCCGGCGGACTCCTTTGGAGGAATTAGTAAAAAGAAAAACGTAACAGAAAGTCAAATTCCTAATTCCCAATTACCAATTCCCTAATCTCTCTTCCGACCCTTCATTTTCGTTTTACCAATCATCTTCATTTTCAAATCACCTGAGGTTTCTAAGTTTTGTGTAAGCTCTGCATCTACTACTAACCCCGATTTTGTATTTACTGTCATAATACCGGATTGTGTTCCGCTCATCTGCATATTGCCTGTAATGCCTGAAGTAGATGAATCACTTACCGGGTCGATTTTAGTATTCGCATCCAGTAACACGTTATCGCCGTTAAATGATTTTACAGTGTATTGAGTAGAATATCGGGTAGTAGTACCAGAAGTCAGGTTATAACTTCTTTCCCAACTATCTCCAATTTTTATTTCTTTATCAGGGTAAATATTGAACATTGGAGCAAAAGATTCTTTTATTTTATCAGCATTAAATTGATCTTTCAATGAAGCTTTTACCATCATTTTCTTTTCCTCACTTAAATTCATTGCAGTAATCATACCGTTTACTAATTCATCAAAGCCTGTTACTTCAAGTATATTGCCTTTTTCATCCACCTTTAAATTAAATTGTTTGCCAATGATACCTGAAAAAGCATTTGATAACATCGCCATTGGATCTCCCTGAATAGATGAATCATTGAGTTGAACAGGCTTTTTTGCGCCATCAATATTTATCTCCTGTCCCATCATATTCATTTTCATTTTAAAATCTTTATACTCACCCACTATCGATTTTATTTTTCCATCATCATCAGTTACTTTTATTGCGTAAGCAGCAATAAAGACAATTTTATTTTTCTGCCCCATTACTTCCTGATCCATATCCAGTACGATTTCAAAATCATATGTTTTTCCTTTTTCGAGATTGAATTTTAATTCTTTTGAACCGCCAGCAGCATCTGAATTGC
Source organism: Bacteroidota bacterium (assembly GCA_031423175.1). GTDB lineage: Bacteria > Bacteroidota > Bacteroidia > Chitinophagales > Chitinophagaceae > VBAR01. The sequence goes on along the minus strand of JANPEU010000597.1, from coordinate 6,532 downwards.
TACATGAATAAAAAGAAAAAACTGAACTAAGGAGTAAAATTGCAAATGAAAGCGACAAGTATTTACGCATAATATAGAATTTGATTCCGAAAGTAAATGAAATAAAGAAGAAGCAAGATCATTATTAAATATTATTTTCGCTCCAAATTAAATCGTATTACCGGGGCAAAACAAATACTAACTCTTTTTAAAAAAGATTTGTTGCTTGAAATAAGGCAGCAATATAGTTTTTATGGCATATTGCTTTATATCGGCTCTACTATTTTTGTTTTGTTTAATGCCGTAAATGAACCCGAAGCAAAAGTTTGGAATGGGTTATTCTGGGTTATTCAATTATTCATTTGCATAAATGCGGTAGCTAAAAGTTTTTTACAGGAGAGTAAAGGCCGCATGCTCTATTTTTATTCTATCGCAAGCCCGGTACATTTTGTTTTGGCAAAATTAGTTTTCAATTCTTTGCTCATGTTGCTGATGAGTATGCTGAGTCTTTTTTTATTTACCTTATTTCTGGGAAATCCTTTGAATAAAATTTTACCCTTTATTGGATTAGTACTATTGGGTGGATGGAGTTTGAGTCTTGTATTTAGTTTTTTAGCAGCCATAGCAGCAAAAGCGCAACAAAATGCAGCAATCATGGCTGTGCTGGGTTTTCCAATTATCATTCCACAGCTAATCTTATTAATGCAGCTTTCGAAAGCAGCATTTGCACCATTGCTCACAATTTCTACAACTACAGTTTTATTGCTTGTTGCTATGGATATAATGGTAATACTGCTGGCAGTTATCTTGTTTCCTTTTTTATGGAAAGACTGAACAAAAAAACCTCAAAAAACAAGAAACAAGAAACAAAAAATCTGTTTCAAATATTCAATCTTCAATTTTAAATCTGCAACCCCTTTTCCCTTATTTTTGCCCCACTTTATTTGTTACTGCCCTTCATTGGGTTTTGCCTCCAATGACCGAACAAAAAAACTATATGTATAAATCGTGGTGGAAGATTACCGGTGTAATCTTATTGGTTTATACTGTCATTGCCGGACTACTGTTAGACGTACCGAGGCTTCCGGCACTTCAGGAAACAATCCGCAATCTTTATTTTCATGTTTGCATGTGGATGGCGATGATGATTGTTTTTACCATCTCAGTTGTAAATGCAATTTATTATCTGCGTACATTCAATTTGAAATATGATATCGCTGCAAGACATTATGCGGCAGTTGGAATTGTACTGGGCTTATTGGGTTATTCCACCGGAATAATCTGGATGAGTTACACCTGGGCAGATGCAAATAATCCTGCCTCTGCATCTTTTAATGCCATTGCTCGTGAACCAAAACTAATAGGTGCAGCCATAGCATTACTTGTATATTTTGCTTATATGATTTTACGGGATAGTATCCAGGATATGGACAAAAAAGCAAGAATCAGTTCTGTTTACAACATTTTTGCTTTCGCAATGTTATTTCCAAGCATTTGGATAATGCCAAGAATTTTACCAAGCTTGCATCCTGGACAGGAAGGTAATCCTGCATTAAACGTAAAAGATGATATTGATGGTTCGATGCGAATGGTTTTTTACCCGGCTGTTATCGGCTGGACATTATTAAGTGTATGGATTGCAACATTAAAAATCAGATTGAGTTTATGGAAAGAAAAAAAGTTGATGGCATGAAAAAATTAAACTATTTTTTACTGGCAATATTTGTTTTCTGTTTCCATATGATTGCCGGAGCTCAGGGAGATCCATCCAAAGTACAGATGGCAGATTCGATGAGGAGTAATGGAAAATTATATGTGGTGATTGCCGTAATCCTCACTATTCTAATCGGACTCGTATTATACATCGTGCGGCTTGATAAAAAAATAAGCAAATTGGAAAAAGAAAAATAAAAATCACTATCAATGGTTTTATTTTTTTTTAAAAATAAAAATAACAAACCATAGTTTTTAATAAAAACTTAGATCAAGATCATTTATATATTTGTTTTTTTAGGATAGCCGAATAGAATTCCAAAAAGTACAAGAGTGCGACGCAACAGACGATGAACAGAGTTGGTGCCGCCCGGTACAAAATAAAAAACTTCATTCCCCGTGAAGTTTAAATAAAATAGAAATATTCATTAACCCTCCGCCAAATGGCGGAGATGGGGGTAAAACAAAAACTCATGTCAACAACTAATTACAGTTTTTTTGGCGCCGTTGAAAAAAGTTTCGACAAAGCTGCAAAATTTACAAAATGGGATAGTGGTACACTTGAACAGATTAAACAATGCAATTCTGTTTACAGGATGCACTTTCCTGTAAAAATTGGTGAAAAAATAGAAGTGATAAAAGCATATCGTGTGCAACATAGTCATCATAAATCGCCCTGCAAAGGCGGTATTCGTTTTTCGATGGCAGTTAACCTGGATGAAGTAATGGCATTGGCTGCATTGATGACTTATAAATGTGCAATTGTAAATGTTCCGTTTGGTGGTGCAAAAGGTGGTATCACCATTGACCCGAAAAAATATACGGTGTACGATTTGGAGAAAATTACACGTCGCTATACTGCAGAGTTAATTAAGAAAAACTTTATAGGTCCTGGTATTGATGTGCCTGCACCCGACTATGGAACCGGTGAAAGGGAGATGGCGTGGATACTTGACACCTATACTTCCATGCGACCTGGTGAAATAGATGCAGCAGGTTGTGTAACTGGTAAACCTGTAACGCAGGGTGGTGTTCGTGGCAGACGTGAGGCAACAGGACTTGGAGTATATTATGGCATTCGTGAAGTATGTAATATGCCCGATGTAATGAAGAAATTAGGATTGAGTACCGGAGTGGAAGGTAAAAGAATAGTTGTTCAGGGTTTGGGAAATGTTGGATATCATGCTGCGAAATTTTTCCGTGAGGGTGGCGCAAAAGTAATTTGCATTGCGGAACATGATGGCGCTGTATACAATGAAAGTGGATTGAATGAAGAAGATTTGTTTCAGTATAAAAAGAAAACCGGGCATGTAAAAGATTTTCCTGGTGCAAAAAATATTGCAAGCAGTAATGAAGCTCTGGAATTGGATTGTGATATTTTAATTCCTGCTGCATTGGAAAATGTGATAGATGGAGAAAATGCCCCAAGAATAAAAGCAAAGATTATTGGAGAGGGTGCAAATGGGCCATTGACGCCAGAAGCCGATGAAGAGTTTATTAAGAAAGGTGTTTTAGTAGTGCCGGATATGTACCTGAATGCAGGTGGTGTAACAGTGAGTTATTTTGAGTGGTTGAAAAACCTGAGCCATGTACGTTATGGCAGAATGGAAAAAAGATTTACTGAAAATATGAATGCACATATACTTGGGCAAATGGAAAGTATGACGGGTAAAAAAGTAGATGATCATGAACGAGAGTTTATCATGCATGGTGCTGATGAAGTGGACCTGGTGTATAGCGGACTTGAAGAAACAATGATTGCCGCCACACACGAAATAATGAATTGCTGGAAGAGCAATCCTGAAATACCGGATATGCGTACGGCTGCTTATGTGGTTGCTATTAATAAAGTAGCTACGAGCTATGCGGAGTTGGGAATTTTTCCATAAGAAAAGTATTGCCTGCTTATTAAAAAAAATCCCGTTAGTAATTGAACTAACGGGATTTTTATTAATATGATTTCTTTAAAACGGTTTCGGAGCTTTTTTCAATTCATATTTCTGTTCGTATCTGTCGTTTAATTGTTTTTGTTTATCGTCAAGGTTTATTTTTCTGCCTTGTATAAATGCATCGGTTACGTTATTTGTACGCATATCCAGTATATCACCAGAACTGATAATGAAATTAGCATCTTTACCAACTTCAATACTTCCTGTTTTATCTGCAACGCCCATAATTTTTGCAGCGTTTAATGTTATAGCGGCCAGTGCCTGTTCTTTTGTTAGCCCATAAGTGGCAGCAGTACCTGCGTTAAACATAATATTACGACCACGGGTTTGCGGGTCATCGTCCGAAATAGAAAATAACACACCTGCTTTTTGCAAAGCTGCAGCAGATTTGTAAGGTTGATCAATATCGTCATCATTACTGGTTGGCATACTATGCATTTGATTCAGAATTACGGAAACATTGTGCTGTTTTAATAAATCAGCAATCTTATAGCTTTCGCTTGCGCCAACAATTACCAAATCAAATCCGAATTCTTTTACAAAATCCAATGATACCAGCATTTGTTTTACGGTATTGCCATGTACATAAAATTTTTGTTTTTTTGCAAACAAATTTTTTAAAGATTCAAATTTTAAATTCGTTTCATCATGTACAGGTGAAGCCAGGTATGCTTTTGCTTCTTTAAAAAACATTTTCAATTTCTCAATTTGTTCAAAGCCTTCTTTTACAGGATCAGATTGTGTACCTGCATTTGGGCCGCCGGGACCGCCACCTCCACCAAATCTTCCAAAACTTGGACGGGGCATCAATGTTGGCATATATAAATGCATACCACCATCAGCCTGCACAGCGGCATCTTCCCAATTCCATGCATCCAGTTGTACAACAGATGACGAACCAGCAAGAAAACTTCCCTGCGGTACAATATTCGCCATTAATATACCATTTGAACGTAATGTATTAATAACTTTTGAATCGGTATTGTATGCAACCAATGACCTTATATTGGGATTCAAATCACCAATTTCTCTTACATCACTTGACGCTTTTACTGCAGAAATTTCAACCAGGCCAAGATTGCTTGTGGGTAAAATAATGCCGGGATAAATATGTTTACCTTTTGCATCGATAACTTCTGCACCTGCCGGGCCGGTTATATTTTTTCCAACTGCAGAAATTTTTCCATCAATAATAACAATTGTTGCATTCTCCATTACTTCACCATTGCCAGTATGAATAGTAGCATTGTTTACTACAATGGGGGTTTTTTGTTTTGCGGCTGGCAGTACATTCGATTGTGAATTAGCAATCATCACTCCGCCGAAAATTACAGAAAGAAATATTTTTCTCATTTCAATTAATTTTGATTGTTATTAATTTCTTCAGCATCTATTATAAGTAACCCATGACTATGTCCATGATCCATGCAGGTATGCATAATCTGGTATGAAGGCTGGGCAGGAATAGTTGGCGTACCAGTTCTTTTTTCACCATTCAATTTTTTAACCAACCTGTTTCTTTCACTATCGATTTGTTTTTGCATTTCCGCATCCTTCTCCCGGTCAAAATAAATTGTACCGTCTACAATTGTATAAAGTGATTTAGCATAAATACTTAATGGATTGTCTGACCATAATACCAGATCCGCATCTTTACCAACTTTCAAACTTCCAACTCTGTCATCTACATGTAGCATTATTGCAGGATTCAATGTTACCATTTTCAATGCCTCTTCTTCCGTAACGCCACCATACTTTACAATCTTACCTGCTTCCTGATTTAAACGCCGTGCCATTTCTGCATCATCAGAATTAATTGCCACAACTAAACCTACTTTGTGCATGATAGCTGCATTATATGGAATGGCATCCTCTACTTCCATTTTATAAGCCCACCAGTCAGAGAAGGTGGAAACATTGGAACCATGCGCCTTCATTTTATCCGCTACTTTATATCCTTCCAGTATATGGGTAAATGTATTTACAGTGTATCCCATTTTATCCGCTACTTCCATTGCACCGTTTATTTCGCTTTGCACATAAGAGTGACAGGTGATGAAACGTTTTTTGTCTAAAATTTCTACTAACGCATCTAATTCCAAATCGCGGCGTGGTTGTAATAAACCAGTCAATGATTTTTTCTCTTTAATTAATTTTTCCTTTGTATCATTATATGTTTTCCACTCTTTCTGATAATCTTTTGCACGGGTAAATGCATCAATCAACACCTGCTCCACTCCCATTCTTGTATCGGGATAGCGGTTATTGCCACCTGGAAGATTAAAATTGGAACGTTTAACATTTTCACCCAATGCAAATTTTATCTGGCCCGGCCAGTTTTTAAATTTCAAATCATCATCATTGGCACCCCAGCGTAGTTTTATTAATTGTGTTTGTCCGCCAATAACATTTGCCGATCCGTGTAATATATGTGATGAAGTAACACCACCACTAAGCTGACGGTAAATATTTATATCATCAGGATTTAAGTTATCAGCAATTCTTACTTCGGATGTTACAGACTGAGCACCTTCGTTAATAGATGCAGCCGCTATATGCGAATGTTCATCTATCACACCCGGTGAAATATGTTTTCCTGTTCCATCAATTACTCTTGCTGTTGGGTCAGATATGTTTTTACCTACACCAGCAATTTTTCCGTTCTTAACCAAAACATCTGCATTTTGAATAACACCTTCCATTTCATTGGTCCAAACTGTTGCATTTTTAATTAATATCGTTTCTTGTTTTGGCTGATTCGCTTCTTCCCATCCGAAAGGAAGCGATGGATAAGTAATTTTTCCTAAAACTGGTGCCACTTTTTTTACAACACTATCAGTTTTTACTTCGGCTGCTTTTACAAAAGTTGCAGTCCATGTCATTGAATTTCC
>JANPEU010000596.1:0-1570 GCA_031423175.1 Bacteroidota bacterium | reverse complement strand
CCATTTATACCGGGTGGAAATAGAACAATAGCTAAAACGAGTTTTGCAAAAATCCCCATTTTTGGTTTTTTCTATATGAAAGGCTCTGTATTGGTTGATCGGAAAAATGAAACAAGCCGCCGCCGTAGTTTTGAAAAAATGCGGAATACTTTAAATACCGGTATGCATATGGGCATTTATCCAGAAGGCACCCGCAACCGAAGCAACGAACCAATGAAAAAATTTCATGATGGTGCTTTTAAATTAGCAGTAGATACGGGTAAAGAAATTATTCCTTCTGTAATATTTAATACCAAAAAAGCGTTACCTATCAATAAATTTTTCTATTTCTGGCCGGCAAAACTGGAAATACATTTTTTGAAATCCATTTCTCCTGTTAATAAAACTTCTGATGAATTAAAGATTGAAGTATTTGAAGTGATGAAAAATTATTTTGTCAATCACAAAGATTTAATTTAAATACTATTTCCGATTGACATTACTTTCCTAAACACCTCTAATAAGTTGAAGACGAATTCAAGTATGATGATTGATTTTACTCCTCTTAACTCAGGGTTAAAAATTGGAGAAAGACCGTGTCCGGTTAATCTTCAAATCCTGAAGGATAGAACCTTTAGGATTTAATGTAAAACTAAAATAGCGATACAATCCAACGGGTGCTACATTTATATTTAATTGCCAGCAATGCATTTCTCTTGATATGCCTAATTGAAGACTTTGAATACTGGTAGTTTTAATATCATAATAACCGCCAGCAGTTATTTTCCACTTCGGAGTTAAACTAAAATCACCATTAAAATTTACACTGCTATTAATTACATTTTCAAAACCACTATAATCAGGTTTCGGTTGTTCTGAAATATTAACCGAAGCACTCAGGCTTAGCTGCCAGGGAATATTAAAATCGACAAACTCAGTTGGGTTTTGTTTTTTGTAATCTAATAATTGATTTAAATCTCCGGCCAATGCCGGATCATTCATTAATTCTTTTTCACGTTTTTTCTTTTCAGAATCTTTTTTCTCATCTTTTGGCTTGCTTGTAAATTGTGTACTTAGTGAAATGCTTGTATTTCTTATTTTACCCAAACTAAATTTTCCACCCTCCCAAACATAATGCGATGTTGTTTGACCTCTGCTATCTTTTTTATAGGGGTCCAATGTAGAGTTGGCCGTAATATTTATTTTCTCAAACAAATTCATCCGAAAGTATAAGGAGAAGGGAGCAAGCTTCATACTATCAGCTAAAAAATTATATCCACTGGAAAATCCCCAGCCATCAATTAATCTTATTTTTTTATCTTCCTTAATACTTGTATCCGATTTGTTTCGAACTTTCATTTCAAGATTATTATCCACTTGAAAACTAATACCACCTGTTTGGCCTTCTCCATAAAATCCCATCAGGCTTCCTTGAAATTCAGAGAAACGATAATTATAACCAGTCGTATCAACCTGCACATCATAATAATGGCTTTTAGACAAATCTGGTTTGTAATTGATTCCCATTGAAGGTCGGATGGTATGGCGCAAGGCAGACATTTTCCCTTTCTTAAAAGTTTTTGTTCCGAAA
>JANPEU010000595.1:0-3575 GCA_031423175.1 Bacteroidota bacterium | reverse complement strand
CGTTTCTGGCTCATTCAATTCAAGAAGATTGGAAGCTTCTTCCAGTATAGCAGGGTCATCAATTTCTTTTATTTTTTTGATGAGTTTTTCTTTGAGGGTAGTATCTGGCATTTTGTTTTTTCTTAAAGTTACAAATAAGTTTTTTGATTAGGTTTTACAGCATATTGTCGATTGAAATTTCTTATAAGCCAGGGGTCGCTCCACACACATAGCCAGCGCAGGCAGAATAGCATTAAAAATAAAGTAACATCGCCTACTCAGAGTATTGTTATGCTGAGGCACGAAGCATCTCAGAGACTTCGACTATTGAAAACCTGTTGAATTAAAATACTTTCTCTTTTCAATTTCTCTGAGATTCCTCTCCGCCGTTGGCGGCCTCGGAATGACAAATAGCATTAAAAATAAAATAACATCTCTTACTCAGAGTCTTGTCTTGCCGAGGCTTTGCGAGGCATCTCAAACTTATTGAGCAAATAAAAATTTTATTAATAAAGCGACTCAAATAATCATTACTTCAAGAGATTCCTCTCCGCCTATGGCTGACTCGGAATGAAAAATAGCATTAAAAATAAAGTAACATCGCTTAATCGAGTATTGTTATGCTGAGGCACAAAGCATCTCAAAGACTTCGAATATTGAAAACCTGTTGAATTAATATACTTTTTCTTTTCAATTTCTCTGAGATTCCTCGCAGAGCCTCGGAATGACAAGACTCTGATGGAGTAAGTTATTGGTGCTTTCGGGGAACTACCAACAAAGGCAAAAAGATATTTGAGGTATCTCAAACGGTTTGTGCACCATGAGATACCTCACCTTAGATTCTTTTGAGTTGTAAGTTCAATTAAGTTTGGTACGGTATGACAAGACTCTGATATATCGATGATTTAATTTAGATTTGATATTGCTAAACTCAATTAAATGAGAAATTTTTTAATCGGAATTATACTTCAGTTTTTTTCAATTTTAGTTGTAGCTCAAAACGGGACTATTCAATTACCACTGAAGGATAGCCTCATCGTTTATGAAGAAGTTATTTATTTAAAGGATAGCCTTTATCCGAAAGAAAAAATTTATTTAAGAGCAAAAACATGGTTAACAAATACCTTTAATGATGTAAAGCAAGTTATTCAAATGGAAGATAAAGATGAAGGTAGACTTATTGGGAAAGGATTAGTAACAATTGTGCCTGCAGTTTTAAATTCACCCGCAACTTACGGAAACTTTACATTGCAACTGGATGTAAAAGAAGGAAAAATTCGGTATAAATTTTTTGATACTTATTTTGAAAGCCCTGCCAGCAGAGCTGAACCTAGTTATAAAGTCTCAGCTTCTAAATTATATTTGGCATATCTTAAAGAAGAAGCACCAAGAGAATTAAGATATACCCTTGAAGGTAAAAAAGGATTTTTGTCCAGAGTTGAAAAAGATCTTTTGACTTTTGACAAAAATATAAGGGAGCTAATAAGCACACTTAAATTACATATTCAATCAGGAAATAAAAAAGAAGAAGATTGGTAGTTGCAATTTCCATCGACTCATTATATCACCTAAATAAAATCAAAATCTTATTTTTGTAATACTTCTTGTATTCTTTTTACAGGATTATAATTTTTTAGTTCTTGTGTTGTATTAAAGTACATATTTTGCTTCTCAAGTGATTTTACTATATCCAAATTCTGTGTTTCTTTATCGATTACAGTTGAATAATCCCCTTCACCAATTGTGCAATAGGGCTGCCCTGAAACAACCCCTCCATAAAAAGCGACTAATCTATTACATTGTTTTTTATGCAACCATTTAAGCTCTAATTCTTCATTAGCAGATAATGAATATGTTTTAACAAGCGAAGTGTCCCATTTGTCAGCACCGTTCTCAAAAAATCCAATATGTAAATTAAGAGCAGCCCCTCTACCAACATTACGTATCTTCCATTTATCTAATCCGTCTTCTGTTTTATTATCTGTAATAAAAACACAAACAGGTCTTTCAAGTGAACGCTGAAAACTATCATTAGTTTCATCATGTTTTGCATTGTACTCATATACTTTAACTGAAAGAATAAAAAAAATATAGAGATTAGCAGCAGACACAAAGAGATTTACAAATCCTGAAAAATTTGACAAACTACTTGAATTGGTAGATAGACCATATTTCCCAAAAACTATAAAATAGTATAATAAAGGAATTAAAATTGCAATTGTTAGGGGGATGTATAGATAGGGATAGTTTTTTATTAAAACCCATATACTTTTCTTATTATTTTCCTCTGCCATTTTTTATTGAAAGGTAAGAAGAATAGAATTACCGAACCCCGAACGGAGCGTCGCAACAGATGTTCAATCAGGGTACAAAAGCCGGCTACCCAACTTCGATTTTACTAAATTAAAAGCTTCGAAGGGCATGCATAATCCTTCTCATCCCACTCAAATCCTTTAACTTCGCCACCAATTTTAAAAATAAAAATTCCTCTTTCCCGAAATTATCGGGACAGGTAGGAGATAGGGGCAAACAATGAAGAACATCCGTAATTTCTGCATCATCGCACATATTGATCATGGCAAATCGACTCTGGCAGATCGTCTTTTACAAACCACTGGCACCATCAGCGACCGTGATATGATGGACCAGGTGCTGGATGATATGGACCTGGAACGTGAAAAAGGTATTACCATTAAAAGCCATGCAATACAAATTAATTACCAGCATAAAAATGGTCAGGAGTATATTTTGAATTTGATTGATACACCCGGCCATGTGGATTTTAGTTATGAAGTAAGCCGGGCATTGGCTGCCTGTGAAGGTTGTTTGCTTTTAGTAGATGCATCGCAGGGCATACAGGCTCAAACCATTTCTAATCTTTATCTCGCTATTGATAATAACCTCGAAATTATTCCTGTCATCAATAAGATAGATATGGATGGCGCCATGGTGGAAGAAGTGCAGGACCAGATTATTGAACTGATTGGTTGTAAGAAAGAAGATATTTTATTGGCGAGTGCAAAAACAGGGATTGGTGTTGCTGAAATTTTAGAAGCGATTGTAGAAAAAATTCCTTCACCAAAGGGTGATGAGAATGCTCCGTTACAGGCATTGGTTTTTGATAGTGTGTTCAATAGTTTTCGCGGTATCATTGTTTATTACCGCATCATGAGTGGTAAAATAAGAAAGGGTGATAAAGTGAAATTTGTTTCTACCGGTTTGGAATATGGTGCTGATGAAGTGGGCATTTTAAAATTAAAAATGAGTGAGCGGCAGGAAGTGTGTTGTGGCGATGTGGGATATATTATTACCGGAATAAAAAATGCGAAGGAAGTAAGAGTGGGGGATACATTGACAATTGCAATTAACCCAAACCCCGAAATGATAAAAGGGTTTGTGGAAGTGAAGCCAATGGTATTTGCCGGCATCTTCCCGGTGGATACTGATGATTTTGGTGAGTTGCTTGAGTGTATGGATAAACTGCAACTGAATGATGCGTCTTTAACTTTTGAATTAGAAACTTCCCAGGCATTGGGCTTTGGTTTTCGTTGCGGCTTTCTGGGTTTGCTTCACATGGAAATTATACAGGAACGATT
>JANPEU010000594.1:0-11735 GCA_031423175.1 Bacteroidota bacterium | reverse complement strand
ATCGCAATTGCGAAAGGAGACACAAATCTTGCTATCTCAAACCTGCGTAAAATGACAAATCATGCCTCGTCAAGATTAGCAGAGCTTTACCTTGACCTGGGGATGTGGGATAAAGCTGCTCAATCAATTGAAAAAGCATATATATCCCGTGAAGTTACTCTTGTGTTTTACTCACGGATTGCATTGCCGGAAGATTATCCTGACCATCCGGCATTGAAAAAAGCTTTTGATAAACCTGAACTCAATAAGTTGTTTGAGATCAGAAGAAAGAATCTTAAATCTCAATAAAGTAAAAACCAATTACAGAAGATTTGGCATATTGTGGTAACTTAAATCCTGATCGTTTTACAAAATGCAAAGTCAAACCCGCCAACTCGCCGCCATCATGTTTACTGACATCGTCGGGTACACAGCCATGATGCAGCAAAATGAGACGAAGGCAGTGGCGGTTATCAAACACTATAACAGCACTCTTGAAAAATGGGTAACACATTTTAATGGCCAGGTACTAAATTATTATGGAGATGGAAGCCTTTGTATTTTTTCAAGTGTCACCGATGCGGTTAATTGTTCCTTAGAAGTACAAAAAGAATTAAGAACTGAACCTGTTGTGCCGCTTCGCATCGGCTTACATATCGGCGAAGTTTTTTTTGAAGATGCAAAGGCTTTGGGTGACGGAGTAAATGTGGCTTCAAGAGTACAGTCGCTTGGGCAGGAAAATACAATTCTTATTTCTGAAGAAGTTCATAATAAAATAAAGAACAATGCTTCTATAACTGCCGCATCACTCGGACATTTTGAATTTAAGAATGTAGGCAAATCAATGGAAGTATTTGCATTGACGAATGAAGGATTGTTTGTACCGCAACGGAAAAAGATGGAAGGAAAACTGAAGAAGAAAACTACTTCGAAAAGAAACATCATTGTGATAGTTTCAATCGTCCTTCTTCTGGTTGCCGGTTTTTTTATTTATAAAAATTTCCTGGCTAAAAATGATTCGGCTTCCGACAAATCAATTGCAGTACTGCCTTTTGTTGATATGAGTGCCGCAAAAGACCAGGAATATTTCTCTGATGGGCTGAGTGAGGAATTGCTGAATCTTCTGGCAAAAATTCCAGAACTGAAAGTGATTGGCCGTACTTCTTCTTTCTCTTTCAAGGGAAAGAATGAAGACTTGCGAAGCATAGCTCAAAAACTCGGCGTTGCACATATACTGGAAGGCAGCGTACGCAAAGACGGAAAAATGATTCGTGTAACAGCTCAATTAATAAAAGCAACTGACGGCACACATTTATGGAGCGAAACTTATGACCGTGACTTAGATAGTCTTTTTAAATTACAGGATGAAATAGCCGGAGCTGTAGTAAAACAATTAAAGTTGAAGCTTTTTACTCTACCATCCAGTGCAACTAAATCTTCCAATATCGAAGTGCATAATCTTATTCTTCAGGGAAATTATTTTTTTGATAAGCTGGATAAAGAAAACGTTGCCAAAGCCCTTGATTTTTACTTTCAGGCCTTGGCTATCGACTCCATGGATGCAAGGGTGTGGGGAGTAATTGCAAGAACTTATTCAAGACAGTCCTGGCAAAATTATATAGAACAAAATGAAGGATACGAAAAAGCACGGAAAGCTGCTTTAAAAGCCATAGCATTGGACGATAATCAAGCCGAAGGCTATTCGGTGTTAGCGGGTGTTGAATATTATCATGATTTTGATTGGGGAAAAGCGGAAGCAACTTATCAGAAGGCCCTTAGACTGGGACCGGAAAATGCTGAAGTGTTAAGGAGTTTGGGAGGACTGGCTACTACTTTCAGTAAAAGGGATAAGGCCAACCAATATTTCAAACAATCTCTGGAGATTGATCCGTTGAAAGTTATCACCTATATTTCAAAAGGACAAAACCTGATTCGTTCCAATCATTATAAAGAAGCTATTGTTCTTTACAAAAAAATATTAGAACTAGACCCCCAGTTTCAACGGGCACATATGTACCTGGGTGAAATTTATTTGTTACAGGGTAAACCTGAAATTGGCCTTGCCGAAATGAAGCAAGAAAACAATGAACCATTTAAAACCTTCGGATTGGCTTTGGCTTATCATGCATTGGGACGCAAGAATGAAGCAGATCAAATGATGAAAGAGTTTACAGATAAATATAAGAATGAATGGAGCTATCTGCTGGCACAACTTCATGCCTTCCAGGGAGAAAAAGAAATGGCATTTATGCAACTGGAAAGTGCATTTAATAAAAAAGACGGTTGGTTAGTTTTTATCAAAGATGATCCGCTTTTGAAAAACCTAGAAAGTGACCCACGACACTTAGCTTTCCTGAAGAAGATGAACCTGCCAATAGATTAACTTGTTTTTGATTAACTTCAATTACTCATTTTTTCATAATGTCCCAATCCCGCCAGCTCGCCGCCATTATGTTTACCGACATCGTCGGGTATACGGCATTAATGGGATCTGATGAACAGAAAGCTTTTGATCTTTTAAGAAAGAACAGGGAGATTCAAAAACCACTGATCAAACATTACAACGGCACATGGATAAAGGAATTGGGCGATGGTGTTCTGGCAAGTTTTCATACTGTAACGGATGCTGTGTTTTGTGCAGCAGCCATTCACCAGACCTGCATTGATGTGGATGGACTTCAGTTAAGAATCGGGATACATTTGGGCGAAGTGATCTTTGAAAACAATGATGTTTTTGGCGATGGGGTGAATATTGCATCGAGATTACAAGCAATGGCCTCACCGGGCAGCACATGGGTATCAGAGGCGGTATATAAAACCCTAGTGAATAAAAAAGAGATTACTTCTGAGTTTATTAAAGAAGAAACGCTTAAAAATGTAAGCGAGCCGGTTAAAGTATATGAAATAACTGTAAAAGAAATTCCAGGCTATCTTCCTGATAATATAAAAGCATATCAACAACAAAGCAGAACTGAGAAAACCGGAAGTAAAAAATCGGTATACATCATAGCAATTATTCTGCTGGCAGCATTAATAGCATCCTACTTTCTGTTTTTCAACAACAAAACCAGACCAGCAACTGCCAATAAAGAAGATACTGAAAAAGCAATTGCTGTTTTGCCATTTAAGTTGATTGGCAATGATGAGGAAGGCCGGTATTTTGCAGAAGGCGTGGCCGATGTTCTTATCAATCACCTGCATGGAATTGAAAACTTGAAAATAAGATCAAGAACATCGGTTGAAAAGTATGCAGATACAAAAAAAACAATGGCAGAAATTGCTGAAGAACTTAAGGTGGACTATATCATAGAAGGCAGCGCCCAGAAATACAAAGATGATATAAGAATCATTGTACAGCTTATCAACCCCAAAACAGATGATCATATCTGGCAAAAGGAATACAATAAAAAATTTGAAGACATCCTGAATGTTCAAAGTGAAATTGCTTTACAAATAGTGAAAGAACTAAATGTTGCTCTGGCTCCTGAACAAAAACAACGCATCGAAAAAATCTATACAAAAAATACAGAGGCATGGGATCTTTACCTGAGAGGTATGGCATATCAAAGAAACTGGTGGAAGTTCAGCGAGGAAAATGATATAAATTTTGCAATTAATTTTTTCAGGCAAGCCATAGATAAAGACACCACATTTGCTCTTGCTTATAACAGGCTGGCAAATGCTACCAGGAATAAGGAGTTTGTCGATCTTGAAAATAAAAAAGCGATTAAAGACTCGATATTGCTTCTTATTGAAAAATCTATTCGCTTCGATCCTGAATTGCCTGATAATTACAGTTTGCTTGGTTCTTTTAATTATTTCCTGCTTAAAGATTCAAAAAAAGCCATGGAATACCTCGAAAAAGCCATTAGCCTGGATCCAGATAATCCTTTACCGCTCACAGAAACAGGTACAATATTGCAAAATCAAAATAAGATTCTTGAAGCATTATCGTATTTTGGTAAGGCAATTAAAAAAGAACCTGGTGAATCTTATTCATGGTTACTGATTATGACCGGTTTTTCCTATACATGTATCGGGGAGTTTGAATTAGCGGAAACCTTTTATAAAAAAGCATTAGAACTAGAGCCCGACAATCTGCAATATTTGGGATTTTTTGCTCACCAACAACATATTCAGGGCAAATATGAGGAGTACCTGAAAACAATAAATAAATCTATGTCAATAAGAAAAGATAATAGAGGCTTAAACGACCTTGGAAAAGCTTATTTATTACTTGGAGATTATAAGAAAGCTGAAAATGCATATCACCAGTTCTATTCCCTTCCGAAAGAAATAACTTTTTGGTTGAGTCATGAAAAATCAGCTTATGCCCAGGTACTGCGTAAACTGGGTAAAGAAAAGGAAGCAATCAAATACATCAACGAAGCAAAAGACTGGATGGAAAAGGAAATGCGTAATCCATACTATGACCTTGCAAAAGTTTATTCCTTCTTAGGAGAAAAACAGAAGGCATTGGAATATTTAGGTAAATGGAAAGTTGATTGGGGCGGGCATGTGTGGGTAGAGAAAGATCCTTTGTTCGAGAATATAAAAAACGAACCGGAGTTTCAGCAATTAGTGCAGCGTTTTAAATCAGAAATAGAAGTATTGAGAAACGAAGCAAGGGTTAAAATTGCCAGTGGAGAATTTCCAACTCCTGAAATGATCAAATAAGTTTTTATTGATTCAATAAATACTTCTTCAGCAACTCAATCCCTTTCTTAATCTCCTCCCTCCCACTCGATTCAATTCCATACCAACCTTTATAACCACCATCTTTACTTAACTGTATCATCTTAGCAGTAAGTTCTTCTGTTGGCTGATTGCGGTAGCTCATTCCTTTTGCATAAGGTAAAGTTTTTTGCAGGTACACATAATTATCAAAATCAGGTGCAGGTTTTCTCCAGTCAGGATAAGTGCCAAAGCTTTTATTGTTTACTTTCTTCATCAGATCCACCATCCAGTCTGCATCGTTTGAAACTCCACCATGATTTTCTATTACAATACTGATGTTGGCCGGCTTTGCATATTCAAGCAATTGGTTATAGGCGTCAGTTGACCATTTCAATGCTTCTTTCTTATCTACATTCACTGGGCCGCGGCAATTGGTACGTACTGCATGGCAACCAAGATAATGACCAATGTCAACCCACTTTCGGTGATTGATACCAAATTGCTTTTGTCCTTCTTTGGTATCTGCACATCCATCCCCTTCCTGGTCACACATAATTAGTACCATCGTTACTCCGTGATCGGCTGCATTCTTTTTTAATTTTTTCAGGTAATCTTCTGTCGGTACTTCAAACAACGTATTTACAAATTCAATACCATTTACACCAAAATCTTCACGGGCAATTCGGGGAAAATCAAGGTTCTTCCATTTACCTGCTCTTATTTCTTCTACCAATGCCCATTGTGCAATGGAGATATCGTCCTTTAGTTCAGTTTTATTTATATTCATAAAATCATTATTAAATATTGATGGTGCAATCATTCCTGCTGCGCCAATTGTCAAAGTGTTTTCCAAAAAATTTCTCCTATCCATAATATAGTAATTTTAAAACAATGAATTCAGCTGTATGAAAATTTGCAATTTAAAATCTGAAATTTACAATAGCCTACATTTCCCACCCTTTCCTGTATTCCCGGTATAAAAACTTATTCGCATTCTCATCATTGGTTATTTTCATATTCAGAGAATCATATAAAACTTTTTTTCTTGCCTGTAAAGCAACTGCTCCCAGCAGAATAGTTTCTGTAACCGCACCTGCATTTAAAAAGCTTCCGTGTGACTGCGTTTTATTTTTAAAAGCATTGATCCAATGCGGGCCACCGTTTTCAATATTTTCTTTATAAACTTCTTTGCCTTCCATATACGATTTCATTTTACTATCCGGCAACAGTCTTGGATTTTCTGTTCGGAAACCCGCAAGAATTTTTCCTTTATCGCCTACGAATAGCATTCCCTCCGCTTCAAGTGAAGCATCACCCAATTCTGCTGGTGTATTAGGTTTCATACCACCATCATACCAGAATAATTCAAATGCAGGCAATGTTTCCTGCTTAGGAAATTTAAAACGAATAATACTTGAAACAGGAAATGCGACATCATTAATATGCGGACGGGAAATATTTGCTTCCACAATTCTTGTTGTTGTACCAAATGCTTCTGCTGAATAAGGTGCTGTGTTTATGCCGAGTGTAAGAAACATTGGCCATAAACTATAATGTCCCATATCAGCAATTGCTCCACCACCGAAATCGTACCAGCCACGAAAAACATTATGTGTATAGTTGGGATGATAAGGACGATCGGGTACAAGACCCAACCACAGATCCCAATTAAATCCATCCGGTACCGGTGGTGTCTCTTTTGGTTTCGCAGTCCATTGCGGCCATACCGGACGATTACTCCAGTTATGAATTTCTTTCAGGTTACCAATCATTCCTTCATCAATCCATTTTTTTACCAAATCATTTCCACTGCGTTTACTCCAGGCAAGTAAATGTGTACTCATCCCTGTTTTCTTTGCAGTTTCCATTACCAATTTTGCTTCATACATCCGGTTGGCAATTGGTTTATGTATCACCACATGTTTTCCTTTTTTCATAGCCGCAACAGAAATATATCCATGCAAATGATCAGGTGTCATAATTTTTACTGCATCAAAATCTTTTTCTTTTTCCAGCAACTCACGAAAATCAATATAGGTTGTACAAGCTTTATAACTGCTTCCTGATTTTTTTGAATAATACGTATCCACTACTTCTTTTCCAATATCCCTTCCGCCGGGTATTCCATTATAATTACTGCCCCAGTCCGGTTTACCAAACAGTTTTCCAATTGCACCTTTTATGCGGGTTGCATTCCAGTCAATATAATCAGTGCTGAATTTATTCGGATCACATACTGATACAATCTGAATTTCAGGATTGGTAATCAGTTCACACATTTCTGCAAGGCCCTGTGTGCCACAGCCGATATAGGCAATATTAATTTTATCACTTGGCGCTATAAAACCCGGACCACCTAAAACATTCCTGGGAATAATTGTAAATGCTATCGATGCAGCAGCCGCAGTTTTTACAAACTCACGGCGGTTAATGTTTCTATTTTTTTTCATTGCAGTTGTTTTGGTAAAAAAACGGATTTTTAAATTTACGGTATTTTAATTTTGATACAGATGATTTTTATTTGAAATAAAAAAAGGCTGCATTACTGCAACCTTTAAAAATATTTTTTATTGAAATCTATCAATACCGCCGCACCCTGAATGTACATACCACTGTTCTTGGTGTGCCCGAAAAATTCATCTGCGCATTAAAATTACCTTCAATAAAACCAGTAATCACGGGGCCGACTGCTGTAATATTTATTAATGGTGAAGGAGATACTATTTGTTGCGATGTGTTTCCCCCGGAGCTGATATAGCAATTTAATAATGGTGTTGTTCCAACTGCTAACAAATCAGTATATGAAAACGATCCGGAATTATTAGTGCCCGGTGGGTTAAACCGGACAGCGTAAACCTGTCTTGCTGGTGCATTGAGATATGCAATAATACTATCCGGGGGTGCAGTAAAACTTACAGGATTTCCATCAACCAAATATTCTACAAACTCAACTGATGATGTACCACATGCCTGAATGGTTCCAACATTTACAGATCCGGTATTACCACTACCGGCTACCGGTCCGCTTTGTTGCAATGCTGTATAATCAATTCCTACTACAGTAAAATTTAGAGTACCGGTTGCACATCGAACAATGGTTAAAGTAAATGCTCCGTTAATTACGGGTGCAGTATAAGTATAGCCTCCGTTTACATATATAACTGCAGCACCATTTGTAACATTTGCATTTGCACAATTTTTTACGGTTCCGGTTATGGTTAATGTATTTGCACCCGGCATATTTACTGCAACGGTTCCCAAATCTTTATTGGCACTATAAGGCCCGATGTTTTGTGAGTAAACTACTTCATTGCACTGATCCAATACTTCAAGTACCATTGTTTCATTCTTTGGCACTTTACCACAAAGCTTTCCTAAAGAATCTGTACGTCCATAACCATACGTATTCGTTGCAGTTCGGGTAATACGCACCTGTACATTATTCAATGGTTCGCTTTCAGGAGACTTAACCAAAGTCATACACAAATCAATCAAAGGAAATGGTGCATCACAATTCCAGAAAGAAAAATGACTGACATTAGCGATATAATTACTTCCTGTTTTTGTTGCAGTGCCTTCTTGTTTCCATCTTGCAGTAGCTTCATCAAAATGCCATAGATCAATTGTTGCTGGTGCACTACCATTTAAAGAAGCCGGTATCGGAAAAGTTAATTCGGCTGTTTTACCTGCTGCAATTTTTAATGACTGTCCACCTGATCCTGTCAATTCTACTCCAAGCATTCCGTAAGTTGATAGTCCTCTTTCAAAGCCACCGGTTGTTATCCCTCTTAAATCACCCATTACAATAGAACTGAGATTTGAAGCGGTTGGATCAATCCATGTCATAGAAACATTCACGGTTCCAGCATAGGCTGCGCCACTTGCATCAGTAACAGCCGCTGTTGGAATCACCAATTTTCCTCCACCAGTAATATTTATAGTTCCTCCACTTGCCCCGGAAAAATTTCCCGAATTTGTTTTGGGTATTAATTGAATACGAACATTGTGAATCCGGCTTGCAGTCGTAATAAAAGTTCTGTATGCATTGAAATAACCATTCTGTTCCACCTTCACTGTACCATTTGCTTTTGACAAACTGATATTTGAAAAGCGGAATCTTCCATATCGATCGGTTAGGGTTGCATTCGCTCCACTTTTTACCATAGCACCCTGAACCGGAATATTATTTTCATTTACGATGATACCATTTACAGAAGCAGTCACCATTTCATTATCATTTACCTGCGCCTCGGTTGTTGGATTAGGATTGGGATTAGGAACTGGGTCAATCCGATTGATTGGCTTTTGGCAACTAACAAACACAAGCAGCATGATTGCCGTAATGGTAAGAAATGTTTTCATTAAAGAGATAAGTTGATTCATGGCTAAACGGTTTGAATATTAAAAGTAGATATTATTTCTTAAATATAAATCTGACAACAGGAAGCTCGTTTTCGTTGCTTAATAAACCCGGAAACTTATCAATCAATCCCTTTCCTTAATTTTATCCGAACAAATACATTCTATGTCAATAAGAATTTTTATAACCGGTGGCACTTTCGATAAAGAATATAATGAACTGGATGGAACCTTATTTTTCCAGGATACGCATTTGCCTGAAATGCTGAAACTGGGCCGTTGCAATGTAGAAGTGGATATACGAACACTGATGATGATCGACAGCCTGGAAATGGGACTCGATGAACGGGAACAAATCGTATTTCAATGCAATCGGGCAGATGAAGATAAAATAGTAATCACACATGGTACCGATACCATGACCGAAACTGCAGCCGTACTTGCTGATAAAGTAAAAAATAAAACAATCGTAATTACCGGCGCCATGATTCCCTATAAATTCGGAAGCTCAGATGGTTTATTTAATTTGGGCAGTGCATTAGCTTTTGTTCAAACATTAGCTCCCGGAGTTTACATCGTTATGAATGGAAAATATTTTAACTGGGACAATGTTCGTAAAAACAAAAAAAGCGGGCAGTTTGAAGAACTAATTTAATACTTTTTTTTTGCTAATTAAAAATCTATCTACATTTGCTCCGCTCCGCTACCTTATGAATGTTTCCAATCCCCAATCGAAAGACAAAACATTTTTAAATTTAAAAAACAACTTGTATGAGAAAAATTTTTTTATTCTTACTTAGTTCGATTGTATTATCAGCATGTGATAATGACAAGAAAGATGAACCAGCAGCAGCCACCATAGTTTCTTCAAGCGATAAAAAAGCCGCAATGGAAATTATGGACATGAGTTCAGCCGATGGAGTTAAAAGTTCGTACGCTGCATTTGCCAAAGGCGATATTGATGGTATGACAGCAAACTATGATGATAATATCCGCTATACATGGTCTGGTGGCGACAGTCTTGTTGGGAAAAAAGCTGTTCAGGATTATTGGAAAAGCCGCTGGAGCCTTATTGATTCGCTTAGTTTTGATGAAACAATCATTGTGCCTTTACTTGCCAATGAACAACAAAGCAAATATGCTCCTACAGGAAAATGGATTTTATATTGGACAATGGTAAATGCCAAATATAAAAATGGTAAAAATGTGATGTTCTGGCTTCATAGTGTAAACCATCTGAATGATGCTGGTAAGGTTGATTTTGTTGGTAATTATTATGACCGTGCTCCTATAAATAAAGTAACTGAAGGAATGGCATTACCTAAATAAAAACTAACCCGTTCGCTATACAACAAAAAAAGGTGGTTGAAATTCAACCACCTTTTTTATTAAGTTAAAATACTTTTATACTAATTTGATTTACTTTTTAATCCAAAAAATCCGGTATAATACCGAGAGCAGAGACGACTTTCGTATTGGACTAAATTGTATGGCGATTCGGTATTACTCCTTCACTTTCACTTCAACCGTTGCACTTAGCTGGCCGCCATAGGAGCGATGAATACCATCCGCAAGTTGTAATGTAAGTTTATGTTTACCCGGTGTAAGTTTTAGTTCATATTCTGTTTGCCCTTTTCCAAAATGAATATTAACCGAATCTTTTTTAACAACAGTTCCTCTCTCTAAAGAATCCGGCCCGTCTATCACTAAATGATGATGTCCTGAACCAGAAACCAATGGCCCTGCTGTATCAATTTTCATGCCCTCCAGTCCCATTTCCATTTTGTAGGGTGAAGAAATAGTTTGACCAGGCTTTAAATTTTTAAAAAAAACTTTTGCCCCTGCAGGCGGATTTTCAACTTCAGGAACAGCAGTAGTAACTGGCATATGATGATCCGCATCATGTGATGCAGTATCTTTTTTGGCATCGGTATTATTCTCAGAAGAATTATTACAAGATGCCATTGCAAGTATAGTAACCGTAGAAAGAAGAAATTTCATTTTCATAATTATTTTTTTGTGTGGGTAAAGTTAGCACATACTTCTTAACAATAAACCCGTTCATACTTTTTCTGCAAGAATCACGTAACTTTCATTTTCTAAAATTAAAAAAATATGGATCAGCAAATTGTCAATTTATACGACGAGTATATACATTCACCCACTATTACAAGAGGTGATTTTATAAAACGGCTAACTTTAATTACAGGAAGTATGGCGATTGCTTCAACGGTTTTATCACAAATAGAAAACGATTATAAAAGTGCCGGCACTACATCAGATGATGATTTGTTTACGGAGACAATTTCATATGCAGGAGTACCCAATACAATGAGTGCATACATCGCAAGACCAAAAAAAGAAAAAAAATATGCAGCCATAATCGTTATTCATGAAAACCGTGGACTCAATGCACATATAGAAGATGTGGCACGGCGTGCTGCAAAAGCTGGTTATCTTGCAATAGCTCCGAATGCTTTATCTGCTCTCGGCACGTTGCCAGCTACAGAAGATGAAGCAAGAACAAAATTTCAGGAACTGAAAGCGGAAAACAATCTTCAGAATTTTAAAAATGCATTTGATTATTTAAATACCCGGAAAGATTATAATGGTAATGCGGGTTGCGTTGGTTTTTGCTGGGGCGGTGCCATGTCAAATAATCTTGCAATAAATATTCCTTCCTTAAAAGCTGCCGTTGCTTTTTATGGCAGACAACCAGC
>JANPEU010000593.1:0-1777 GCA_031423175.1 Bacteroidota bacterium | reverse complement strand
AAACATTAAATATGGTAATGCAAATTTTAAGTGTCAGTCTTTTTGAAAAATGTGATATACGAGATTTGTTTTTTGATCAAGAAGCCAAGATAGTTAGTAAACTACCTTCGCTTTTTGATCACTTAACGGGACAGTAGTGATTGAACTTACGTTGCGACGCTCCGTTCATCTTTCGGTAATTCTATTGAACATTTGCAAATACTCTTTATTATAATTGAGTTCCATCGGCGTAATTCAGTTTTGTCAGCTTATAAACTATTTAACATTTTTCCCAGACAATTTCAAGCAAATACCTTTAACTTTCCTTAAAATCAATTGTTATGTTTACCAAAAAACTTATCACTGCATTGTTGTTGACAGTAACAATAACAGCACAAGCTCAAACAAATTTTACATACACTCCGGAAAAACCAAAACCGGGAGATGTTATCACTTTTACTTATACTCCGGCAGGAGACATAGCCAACACGATATTACCCGTTGAAGGGGTGATTTATCAAAATGGCACAAGCAACAGAAAAGCCGATGATATTGTATTACAGAAGTTGGCAGGTAAGTATTCTGGATCATTTACAATCGATACTGGCATGCACTTTATTTATTTTTCATTTAGTGCCGATAAAAAATTTGATAACAACTTTAATGAAGGCTATACTATCGTTTTATATAATGATGATAAACCCCGCAGAGGGGCTTATATGGATATGAGTGGCTTTTACCAATTTTCGGGCCGCCAAGTGGGTGTAGAACCCAATAATGAAAAGTCATTGGCTGCTATGGAGAAGGAGTTTGAACTCTATCCTGATAACAAGAAGAAATATCTCGGCAGTTATGTAAGGCTACAGACATTGTTGAAAAAAGATGATGCGCCAAAAATTATACAGAAAGAAATTGAATCAGTTTTAAAAGCCGGATTGAAAGAAGAAACTGATTACAGCAATCTTGAGAGCCTTTACCAATTAGCAAAACTTCCGGAACAACAGAAATTTATTACTGAAGTAAGAAAAGAAAAATTCCCAACTGGTAAGTGGACTGTTTCCGAAATACTCCAGAAATACAGTGCTGAAAATGATATCGAAAAGAAAAAAATAATTTTAAATGAAATTATTGAAAAAACAAAAATAGACGAGAACTGGAAAAATGTAAAACAAAGTGTTGAATATTATAAAACGCAGATACCACAGGACTACCTGGCAAAAAAAGACTATGTAAATTTTAAAAAATCCATAGTGGAATTAAACATAGATAAAGCAGACCTGGCAAGTATGTATAATAATGCTGCATGGGAAATGCAAAAAACAAATGACAACCTTGCCTTAGCTGAAGAAATTTCAAAAATAGCTTGCAGTTATGCAAAGGAAGTCTGGCAAAACCCGACAACTAAGAAACCTGACTATATAACTCAAAAGCGATGGACTGAGAATAATAAATTTACGTATGCCATGTATGCTGATACGTATGGCATGGTACTGTATCGTATGGGTGAGTTTAAAAAAGGATTGCCCTATGCAAAAGATGCTGCGGTAACTCTTGGACAGGGAAAAAATGCCGAACGAAATAATACCTATGCCCTGCTGGCAGAAAAAACAATGCCCAAAAAACAATACGTAAAAGAAATTGAACAGTTTGTAAAAGATGGCAAGTCTACAACTGATATGAAAGACATTCTGAAAAGAGCTTATGTAAAAGACAAAAAATCAGAAACAGGTTTTGACAATTATATTTCTGCCTTAGAAAAAGAATCATACACAAAAATGCTGGAGGAATTACGCAAAAC
>JANPEU010000592.1:0-2049 GCA_031423175.1 Bacteroidota bacterium | reverse complement strand
CACGTTATACATTCACAATTTTTTTTTTTTTTTATTACTAAAATTTTGAATGACAGAACCGATTACCCCAGATATCAAGAGATAGAAATATTGCGTAAAAAATTATTGGTTGATAAAACCCTTTTATCTATTGAAGATTTTGGCGCAGGTTCTTCCAGTTCAAAATCCAACCACCGTACCGTTTCATCGATAGCAAAAAATGCAGCCAAGCCTAAAAAATTTGGACAGTTACTTTACCGGATGGTTCAGTATTATAAACCAGACACAATTATTGAAATGGGAACTTCGCTTGGAATAACAACCTGCTATCTTGCTTCGGGTAATTCTTTTGCAAAAGTTATTACACTTGAAGGCGCAGAAGCGATAGCTCAGGTTGCAACAAAAAATTTCGATTTGCTGAAATTAAAAAATATCGGACTTATAAAAGGAAATTTTGATATAACACTTCAATCGATACTAACTCATGAGTCATCCATTGACTTTGTATTTATAGATGGCAACCACCGTTATGCTCCAACAATAAATTATTTTAATCAGCTTCTTAGCAAGTCAAATAACTCAACCATCTTCGTATTTGATGATATTCATTGGAGCACTGAAATGGAACAGGCCTGGGACGAAATAAAAAATAATTCATCCGTAACCTGTACAATAGACCTGTTTTTTATTGGAATAGTTCTCTTCAAAAAAGAAATTAAAGAGAAGCAGCATTTCAAAATCAGATTTTAATCCAACCGGCAATTCTTAAAAAAAAGTATACTACTGTTTTCTTTCGCTTAAAGCCCTGCCATATCCGAATTAAATTCTTTTGACTCTACTTTTATAATCTTAAAATTTACTTTTATTCCCCGGTTGGTATCTGGTACACGAATAGTTAAAGAACCATTGGGTGCTATTGATTTAAAATAAATACTTTCTTCTTTCAATAAAAGACCGTTTGGTTTTAGATAATTAAGTTCAACCAACACATTATCCAAAGCGTATTTAGAACCGTTATTAACTGTCAATTGAAGATTTCGTATACCTCCAAAGGCCACAATAAAATAATCATTGCTTTTTATGGAGACAAACTCGCTTAAACTTTTCAGAGGTGCAGGATTCGTTTCTTTTGTTTCTCTAAAAATAGTATTCTCTCTTGTCTGTTTTATTCTTTCCCCTTTCTCAGATATTTCCACACCGTGTGATGCTTCTTTTGCAATTGGTAACTCTTCTTCTTCACCTACCTTTTGTTTTGGTGGCATCCCATTTTTTTTCTCCGCAACCATTTCCTTTTCTACTGACTTAACTACGTTTTTTCCCACAAATATTTTTTGTTCTGAAACCGGCACTTCATTAATATTTTTATCAGAAACTTTTATATCAATTGTTTCATTCGCATTTGTTGCCGGTCTTTCTTCTTTAACTATTTCATTAACCGGGTCATTCGTTAGGGTAGTTGTAGTTTCAGGACTCGTGAGTGTTGAAGGATTTATTAATGTAATTTTTTCTGAACCTTTTGGTTTTATTGCAAACCCAATTAATACACCAATTGAGATGACACCAATAAATACTGCCGCTTTTTTCAAACTTTCATTAATAAATTTCTTTTTAGCAGATTGCTTTTTCCGATCCTGGAGTTTTTTTACATACATTTCTTTTATTTCATCCAATGGCTGCGAGTATTTTGTTTCCATCGCAACAGGTTCTTCAAGAGTATTCGATACAGGGGAGGAGTGGATATTAAAAACGGGCTCTTGTTTATGTATATGCAATTGCCGGGGCATTGTTACATAAACTGTTTTCTTTGGAAAATATTTTTCATGCTCTATGAAATCCTGCTGTTGTGGCAATTCTTCGGGTTGCTTTTCGACTTCATCTGGGAAAACAATATCTGCCCAGTTATCTTTTTTGTTCGTTGCATTCTGTCTTATCAATTCAGGCTGCTTCATTAAACCTGAAGGAAATGAAATTTCTACATTTTCTTTTGAATCCTCTGTTTTTATTATTGTTTCGACAGGAGTAGAAAGTTCATCTTTCAATTTTCCAAAATCAGGCTGCTTTAATTCTTCT
>JANPEU010000591.1:0-3141 GCA_031423175.1 Bacteroidota bacterium | reverse complement strand
CACGAATACCGGTATTGATACCTCTGGGTGATGCAATAACGCCATAATCCATACCGATTCCACCAATACCACCGATAGCAGTATTATTTGCATTTACTGAAGGGTCGGCTCCATTATAATTTGTAATCATGAACAGGTCAGTTGCTGTAATAAAGAAACTGGCACTTTTCATTCGTAATTTTTTTGTCATGCCACCAGAGAGGCGGTAACTGAAAGTTATATCTCTCATCCGGATCCAGTTAATATCCTTTTCAATAAAATCTGCTTCTACAACACCCGCATTTGTAGATGTTGTACTTTGGTAATAATCATTTCTGTAATAAGGAGTGATAATAATATTATTAGGAGTAGGTGTAAGCGAATTTTGCAAACCATCATTTAATACACCTGCTATTACACGAGGTTGCTCTCTATCCAACGATCTTGTACTTAACCCATTTCTATACAAAGCGAATTCTGTTCCATTCCAAACATCACCACCTCGGCGCATATCTAAATTAAAACTCAACGAAAATTCTTTATATGTAAATGTATTTTGAACTCCTACAGAAAAATCAGGAGCCCTGTCACCGACTGGTACAAATAATCCATCAGCACTGCTTGCAGCAGTTGTAATTGGTAAACCTGTACCCGGGTTTATGATTAACTGACCATAAATATTTTTTTCAAAAGCAGTTCCATACAAAGCATAAATAGAACGACCAACACCCGTTTGAGAACGAAGATTACCATAAAGCCATGTATCAGAATCATAATAACCGCCGGGACCTGCAGTCAGTTTTAATACTTTATTCCGGAACATATCAAAATTTGCAGTTATGTCCCAGCCCCAATCTTTTTTACGAATTGGTACACCGGTAAGTTGTAATTCAAATCCTTTGTTTTGAACATCGCCACCGTTAATATATTTAAGAATAAATCCTGCACCATAAGAAACCCTGGGAAAAAATATTTGATCAATTGTTTTATTATCATAACGGGTTGCATTTATTCCCAGTCTCTTTTTGAAAAATGAAGCTTCAAGTCCATATTCAAAACTGGTTGTAAACTGTGGTTTCAGTTCAAAATTATTTCCGGTAAAAGAATAAAAATATCCTCCACCTGTTGAAGTAGCTCCTTGAAAACGTGGATCAATATTATAAGGTAGCAAACCCGCTGTTTGTCCGGAAGTAGAATAGGATGTTCGCAATTTTAATAAATCTATCTGTTTTATTTTCCCTTTTACACCGGGCATTTCTCCAATGTTAAATGCCAATGAACCTGAACCAAAAGTAAAGTAGGGGCTTTTATCTACGATGCGGGATAGCAACACTGATGTCCCTTCATACGACATAGAAAAGGTAGGAATGATTATGTCTTTCCAATTGAATTGATATTGACCATACACTCTTACCTTCCTTGTATTCTGTTCCTGATTAGATGCATCTTTTGTTAACGGTTCTACATTATTTATTGAATTCACATCTGGTTCAATAAATCGTTCACCTTTAAATGCGTTTACAATTCTTTTATTATCCTCTGTATAAAAACCAACCGTCAATGTGTTTCTGATTGAACCAAAGTTTTTACGTAAAGTGGTTCTTACATTTCCAGTAAGCTGCCTGAATATTAAATCATATTGTGAATAATATCCATTAAGGGCAAATCCAAATCTTGATTGTGGGTGAGTAGTTTGAAAACCTTGAGTTGTATAATTATCCACTCCAATAATTGTTGAAAATGACAACCATTTTGCAGGATCATAATTGTAAGTAATATTTCCTAAAAAGCGATTGGTTTTATCTTTCGCTTTATTTTTATTTACATCCCAGAATGGATTATCAAATTCCTGTGCATACGTTGTAGTACCAGAACTGGTCAAAGCACCGGTAGCGACATTTACATTTACAAAGTTTGGCGATAACAATGATCTGTTACCACTTGAATTTAAATAATTCCGCATGTCGTTATCTAAAGGCCATGTAAGTGCAGTAAGATAAAATCCACCAACACCTTTAGAAACCTTGTCAACATTTGTATTGATATAATTTACCGTAGTAATCAATGTTGATTTTTTTGAAAGCTTGGCAGACATGGTTAATCTTGAAGAAATTCTTTTAAACCCCGAGTTAGGTATTACACCATCTTGTGTAGTATAACCAGTATTAAAACGAAAAGTCATTCCTTCATTTCCGCCTTCCACTGTCAGGTTATGTTGTTGCGTAACACCTGTTTTAAAAAAATTCTGAACGTTTTCAAATATGGGTGTGCCCGGAGCAAATTTTGGCCCGAAATAAATAGGAGAAAAAGCAGCGTCAGTATTTACAGCATTTACTTCAGCATTATTAGAAACTCCATTTCTACCCCGACCATATACTGTCTGTGTTTGGTGAAAGCGGTATAGTTGCTCTATACGAAGACTATTATCGTAGGTAACTGTTGCTTTACCAGCTTTTCCTTTTTTAGTTGTTATTACAATTGCGCCATTCGCACCATCCGAACCATATAATGCCTGAGCCTCCGGACCTTTTAGCACAACAAGGCTTTCGATGTCTTCAGGATTCAGATCACCAGCACGATTCATAAAATCATCGCTTCTGTTTGCAGTACTACGTGTAAGTAAATTATCTCTTTGCGGATCCTGATTCAAAACTCCATTATCCAATGGTACTCCATCTATAATAAATAAAGGTTGATTGGATAAACCAACTGATGTACCACCCCGAAGAATGATAGATGTAGATGCACCGGGTGCACCACTTGTTGTATTAATGCTTGCGCCGGGTACACGACCAGCTAATGAATTAATAAAATTATCACGCCGGGTAGCAGCTATATCTTCTCCTTTTACTTCTGTGATAGAAGAACCCAATGTTTTCTTTTCTCTTTTTATTCCATACGCTGTTACTACCACTTCACCTTCTTGTTGAATGCCAAGGGTAAGTTTTATACTTATTAATTTTTCATCCCCTACTGATAATTCCTGACGAGTATAACCTACATAAGTAAAAACAAGGATATGTCCTTTTTCTGCAGCTATAGTATAGTAGCCAACTTTATTTGTTTGTACACGCAGGTTCGTGTTTCGGTTGGTAACCGTAACACCCTGTAAAGGAGTGTTGTCATCTTCTGAAAGAATGGTACCTGATATTGATCTTCCCT
>JANPEU010000590.1:0-2799 GCA_031423175.1 Bacteroidota bacterium | reverse complement strand
GGGTTAGAGAGGTAAACAAAGTCAACTAAATCCGTTAATAAGAGTGCTCTATTACTATCTATTTTTTCTGCTTTAAGTAACTGAATTATGCTATCTGCTTTTTGTTTTTGAGAAAAGAGTTTTTCTGAAAAACAAATGAAAGAAAGAAAGATGACAATTTTTTTACACATGTAATTGCTGGTGGCTTTAGTCGGTACCTACTATTTTCAAATATAAATACAAGGCCGAAATTACTGATAAAAATCTTGTGTGTGTGTATTGATATATAAATTGATATCAATAATTTTATAAATTCTATTGAATGAACTGTTGGCTAAAGATAATGAAGACTAAGTAAAGTATCTTCAGTAATCGATTCGGGTTAAAATATTAATTTATCAGAGCAATACATTAATACCAGAAGTTTGAAAAAAATAAATTGGGGCATAATCGGATGCGGCGATGTGACTGAATTAAAAAGCGGACCTGCTTTTAATAAAGTAAATAATTCATCCTTAGTAGCTGTTATGCGTCGTGATGCAGCAAAGGCTGAAGATTATGCCCGCCGTCATAATGTACCGAAATGGTACAGCGATGCACAGCAACTTATCAATGACCCGGATATAAATGCCATCTATGTTGCCACGCCACCATCATCACATTTAGTTTATACTATAGAAGCTTTGAAGGCAGGTAAACCTGTGTATGTTGAAAAGCCGATGGCAAATAATTATGCTGACGCCTGCAAAATGTTTGAGATGGCTGATGCAAAAAATATAAAATTAGTTGTAGCACATTATCGTCGTGAGCAGCCACGGTTTAAAAAAATAAAACAATTCATCAAAGAAAAAGTAATTGGTGAAATTTTATTTGCAAAAATTGAATTGCTTAAATCACCTTTGACGGATGAAGAAATGAAAAACCCGATGATTGCATGGCGAATAAATCCAGCAATTGCAGGAGGTGGGCTTTTTCATGACCTTGCTACCCACCAACTCGATCTGATGTATCATTTTTTTGGCGGCATTAAAAAAGTAGCTGGCATCGCAACGAATCAGGCCGGGGCATATAAAGCCGATGATATGGTTGCCGGAAATATCTTATTTGATAATGGGATTGCGTTTAGTGGTACATGGTGTTTTAATGCACCTTTCGAAAAAGATTATTGCGAAATTATTGGCACAAAAGGAAAAATTAGTTTTAATGTTTTCAGTACTCAATCATTTCTGCTTGAAATAAATCGTGTAGTCACCACTCATAATTTTGATGAATTGAAACATGTGCAGCAACCGATGATTGAAGCAGTCGTAAATTATTTTTTAAACGAAAGGGATAATCCATGCTCAGGTAGCGAAGGAGCTGAGGTAATGCGATTGATGAAAGAATTTGTTGATTGTTAAAATAAAAAATCAGAACCCTTTCTTTTTTCCGGTTTCCGGCAAGGTTTCACCCAGCCATTTATAAAACTCCTTCTGCCATACCAATGCATTTTGTGCACTGAGTACCCAATGGTTTTCATCGGGCAAATAAAGTAGTTTGCTTTTTATTCCCCGGATTTGTGCCGCCTGAAATGCTTGCAACCCTTGTTCAATCGGTACACGATAATCTTTTCCACCCTGTATTATTAGTATTGGCGTATTCCATTTATCAACATAATTAATCGGATTAAACTGGTTATATGATTTTTGTGCAGCAGCATTTGTCTTATCCCAGTAAGGGCCACCATAGTCATAGTTTACAAACCAAAGTTCTTCGGTTGTGCCATACATACTTCTTGTATCAAAAATTCCATCGTGTGAAATAAAAGTTTTGAAACGGTTTTTATGAATTCCGGCAAGCATAAATGCAGAGTAACCACCATAGCTTGCACCTACACATCCCAACCTGTTTTTATCTACAAACTTTTCATTGCTCACATTATCTATTGCCGATAAATAATCATTCATTACCTGGCCGCCATGATCTTTACTAATCTGTTCATTCCATTTTGTACCATATCCTGGCATGCCTCTTCTGTTAGGGGCTACTACAATATAACCTTGCGAAGCCATCAATTGAAAATTCCAGCGGAAAGAATAAAATTGTGTGAGGGGTGACTGTGGACCACCCTGGCAATATAACAAGGTTGGATATTTTTACTTTGGATCAAAATCGGGAGGATAGATAACCCAGACCAGCATTTTTTTTCCATCGGTGGTGGTTACCCATTTTCTTTCTGTTTTGCACATTCCAATGGAATTATAAGTTTCATCGTTTACGTGAGTCAATTGTTTCATAACTCCACCTGAAATGTCAACAGAATATAATTCTGCAGCATGGTTCATATCGGTACGAGATACAATTAATGAATTGCCTGACTGTCCAATAATATTATTTACATCAAAATCACCTTTAGTGATCTGTCTTATCTCCGGAAGTTTCATAGTGGCGCCAGTATAATCTACTTCAAATAATTGCAGCGTTCCGTTTATGGGTGCCCAAAAGAAAATGCGTTTACCATCATCAGACCATCGAAAACCTTCCACATGAATTTCATCTCGGTGTTTTGTAAGATTTGTTACACCCATTCCGGTGGATACAACCAGGTCATGCTTGTCCGATTCAAAACCATCTCTTTTCATACTCATCCAGGCTAGGGTACCATTTTTGCTGAAAGATGGATTGATATCATATCCCTTATTTTCTATTGTGATATTTTCTGTTTTTCCTGTTTCTATAGTATAGGAATAGAGATCGGTATTCGTACTTACTGCATAATCTTTTCCATATTTTTTCTTGGTAACATAAATCAGTTGTTTACTGTCTGGACTCCAGATATAA
>JANPEU010000589.1:0-17484 GCA_031423175.1 Bacteroidota bacterium | reverse complement strand
GATTGCTCTGCCCAGCCCTGTTCTTTTGCAATAATTGGAGACTCTGTTTCCGGATATTGTGCCGAAGCAATGGCTTGTTGTGTTTCTGCATCAACTACCGAAACTTTTACGGAGGATGTGCCAAGATCTATTCCAAGTAATAACATAATTTATTTTTTGTGGCTGATATTAACAGCGGTTTTATTAATTTACAGAATCAAGCTTCATTTTAATCTATAAATATATGTACGAACATCGTAAACAGCCATTAGCAACGCCAACTATTTTTTACCAGCGGGTACTAAAGAATATCGTTTTTGCTATTCTTGTGATGATAGTATGCTTAATCATCGGAATTACGGGTTATCACTATACTGAGGGGAGTTCCTGGCTCGATTCGCTGCATCAGTCTTCTATGATACTGAGCGGTATGGGACCCGTAATAAATATACAAACCGTTGCGGGGAAATGGTTTTCGTCTGGTTATGCCTTATTCAGCGGAGTGGTCTTTATCACGAATATCGGTTTAATACTGGCGCCTGCCCTTCATCGGATATTTCACATGTTGCATCTGCAGGAAGAATGAGATTATTAAAACGGTTTTAATGCCCCTTCCTTTTTTACCAAAACAATTTTATTACGATCAGCTTTGAAGATGGCTTCATAAAATTTTACCAGCTTATCATAATCGGAAGCCGGATAACGGCCGCTGTAATGCTCGTAACTACGATAGTAGAATAATTTATTTTCTTTCATCTTAACAGAACAATTATATTTCCCAAACTTATCGGCAATGGAAACATCCTGTGGCATTGCTTCTGTTTGATATCCAGTTGGAATTTCTATTTCAACCGTATCTACATCTTTAAATTCAAGATCTAATTTAAGCTCATTCTTTCTGGCCGTATCAGTTGTTATTTTGCGATGTGTTCTTGTTATTAAATTTGGAATGATGAATAAACGCTTACCCGTGATGGTAGCGTAGTTGTGTGCTACGATTTCAAGTGATTCATTCACCTGCTGAAGTTTTGCTTTTACTGTTTTATATTCAAAAGTCTTTATATCATAAGTTGGCAAATCAATTTCGTCACTTAAAAATTCCATCAGTTTATCTTTTGTAAGATCATTGATAAAATAATGGATCCGGTCCTGCTGAACTGCCTGGTATGTGGTTTTAATGGTAGCATCCAAATCACCAACATCATTTATTACTGCTTTTATATTTCGAATTTGCAAATTTTCATTTACGCCGTAGTGCGGTGTACGAATCAGGGTACCGCCTGTTTCATCTACAGCCAGTGCAATCCGGTTTGCATTATCACCACCCATATAGCCCGGTGTTAAATTTTGACTGGTACATTCAAGCCAGGTAGTGTCATTGCCTTGCGGAACAAAAAGTATTACATGATTAAATTGAGATGAAGGCAAATCCGGAATTAAATAATCCTGATCTCCACCCCGATAGGTTACTGTATATACAGATCGAATACCAGCTTCTTTCAGTAAGGAATACATAAAATTGCTTAATGCTTTACAATCGCCGTATTTTTTTGTGCCCACATAGTTTGCATCAAACGGTTGCCAACCACCTACACCTAACTGCACACTTATAAATCTTGTATTTTGCTGAAGGTAATCATACAGCTTATTGATTTTAGTATTTATATCAGTAATGCCATTTACCAGTTCATGCACTTTTACTTTTACTTCATCTGGCAACAAGTCTCTATCTTTTTTTAAATCATAAATAAATTTTCCAAAATCTTTCCAGTTAGCATTACTACCGGTATAATCATCCAAAACAAATTTTTCGGTGGCGAGAAAAACACTGGTAGTCAGTTGAAACCACGATGGCGAGGCATATTCGCTATTTACACCGGGAATATTTTTCGTTTCCCAAAAATATTTCTTATCCGTTTTATCTTCGTTAATGACCGGCTCACTGTTATAGTTATACATTTTATAATGCAGCGGATTGGAAACAGGAGCTACAACTGTCAAACTACTTTGCTGCACACTCATAATGGGTCGTTCCTGTGGCATCCATCTTGGCAAAAACATAGTGCCCTTAAATTTCACTTCTACTTCATATTCTATTGTATAAGGATAAACTTTATAAAAAAAACTATGCCATTTATACCGGTTATCGTCTGCCAGGCCACCATCATTTCCACTTTCATCTTTTATATCTCCTTTCTTTAAACTCTTTATTTTCTTACCTGCAGCATCATATAAAGTGCCTGCAAAAGATTCAATACTTCTTAATTTATCATAGCCTTCGCCAAATGATGACCATATATCGCCCTGTTCATTTAAAATGGTGTAAGCAACTTTGTATTTATAAACAGCTCTATTGCCATCCGTAATCCGAAAGTCCATTTGTTCTATCCGTTTTACTACATTCACATTTTTAAGCAGGTCTGCGGGTATTTGTGAAAAAGCGTATTCATCATCTGCTCTTAGATCTGATAAAGAACCAGTGAATATTAAAAAAAACAGAATTCGTTTTTTCATAATTTATTTTTTCTTCTTAAATACAATCTGTTCATTTTGTTTTGCTACTACCATACCGTAAAATTCACGGAGCAATTCATATTCATCGGGTGCAAAAATTGTTCTTTTTATCCGCAAGCGGCAACGAAACGAAATCGTATTGTCCGAAACACTGATCCGGTATTCAAATACACCATCATCA
Source organism: Bacteroidota bacterium (assembly GCA_031423175.1). Lineage (GTDB taxonomy): Bacteria > Bacteroidota > Bacteroidia > Chitinophagales > Chitinophagaceae > VBAR01. Next base: position 14,810 of record JANPEU010000589.1, on the reverse strand, counting down.
AATTCATTTAATTTCAGCACCATTGATTTCGGCAATTCATCAATCACATATCCGGTTGGTACATCCATAAATAAAATATAGGTTTCGTCTTCCGTGTAAGGCATTTCAACCGGGTAAACACGTTCAGCCGATTTAAAAGGATTGGTTTCGTATCTTTCTCCAAACATTGGATTCATGTAAATAATATCTTCCTTATCATTTTTAAGGTTGAAGTCATAAGAAATTCCAATCGGGTTGTCTTTTAAATTCAATGAATCAATTTTAAAATTTTCAATTTCTATTTCCGTATTGAAATTCTTTTTTATCGTAGCTATCATCGCATCCTTCCCTTTATCTTTTACCAGTTCACGCAATTGTGTTGATTCAAAATATCCGGGGACCTGTTGCATCGTACCAGTGCTATTTCCTTTTTCGTTATTAATGATATAAACCGATGTAACTTTTCTTTCCAACAATGAATCAGGATTAAATTCAATTGGCTGAGGCCCTCCATTAATCACTCTGGCATGACCGTTGTAGCAATCTGGATCTAATTTTCCAAAACCATTCATCGGTTCACTTGCATCGAGATAATATTTTTTTCCATCCAGATTTAATTCAACAACTAAATAATTAAACCGCTCTACTATCGGGTACAAGGCATACGTAATTCCCCTTGATCTCAAACCAATTATTACCGGATCTGCTTTATAGCCCTGGTTGCGTAGCATTGAAATCAGCATCATATTTATTTCTGCAACGTTTCCATTTTTTACTTTAAGCATGTTTTTAAAATTCTGATTCATCCCATACGCCCAATGATCGGTACAAGTAAAATTATCCCGTACATGTTCATAAATCAATTTCGCTTTCTGCAAATTATTTTCTTTTATCAATTTTGCGGGAAGTGGAATTTCATCATCCAGAAAATTATTATTCTTAATTATATTCTGTCCGAAATATTCAGCTTTCGTTAACTCTTCATCCAACTGCTTCCAGGTTCCCATAATACTGTGTGGTGTCAATGGATATCTGTATTCGGACAATTGAAATTCAATTTTCGCAATATGATTTTTTAAGGTAGAGGTAAACGTTTCTCTTTTTAATGCAGGTACATCCTTCATCACCATTCGATGTTCATTTACATTTGCAGTAAACGAAAAACGATCACTGGCAGCAGCACTACTTTGAGTTCTTCCGCTGAAATTATCCCCCCTGCCTTTTGTATCTCTTATATAAAATGACTGATACCCTTGCGTAAGAAATATATAAGCGAAAAATTCGGGAATCTCCACTCCATATTCACTCCACAATACCGGATAATTACCCTGAAATGACCATGCCTGAAGGTTTTGTAAAAAATCAGAGTTAATTTTATATTCAAACTCTATTATACATCCTTCTTTTAAATTAGGTAGTGTAAATTTTTCAAGAATATTATTTTTACTCAACTTATCTGTAAAGATGGAATTCTTCTCCATTTTTGTTTCTGTCACCTTGCCATTTTCCAGGTTATACGTTGTTGCTTTTACATTAAGCAGCTCCTCTTTAAAGTCACTTGATGTTGATTTATATATTGGTACCGAAATAGTAGCCGCATCATAAGCCGCCTTATTTAAAATATGAATCCTTGTTTTCCGGGAAAACTCCAGAGAAAACCAACCATTGTTATTTCCAACAAATTGACTAAAGCCTACATCAGCTATTACCACAGCTTGAGCACTGCTGTCAATAGAATAAACTTTTTTAAAATCTTCCGGATTTACAGTTCCGAATTTTATAGGAACTTTTTCTGGTTTTTGCGACAACAGATTCGTGTGGCTTAAAACAAAAAAGGAAACAAAGATTAAAATGTATTTTCTCATAATAAGCATGTTAATGGTTTGTAACGAAAATTTAAATTAGGATTAAATTTCATAATTAAAAAATGTTACGGCTGTTATTTTATATTTTGCGAAGGTGAACACGTTGCCTTCAAATACCAGATGGTTAAAAGTAACTGCAAATAACTTAGGATTTGATTTTTGCGGTATTGCAAAAGCCCAGGTACTAAATGAAGATGCAAGGCGATTAGAACAATGGCTGAAAAAAGGAATGCAGGGCAGTATGCAGTACATGGAAAATCATTTTGATCTACGCATTGATCCTTCTAAATTAGTACCCGGTGCTAAATCAGTAATTACCTTAATGAAAAATTATTTTCCAGCGGAACATCAAAATGAAGGAACCCCTAAAATTTCGAAATACGCTTTTGGAAAAGATTATCATGATGTAATACGGGGAAAGTTAAATGAGTTGATTTTTTTAATTAAAGAAAACATTGGTGAAATACATGGAAGAGGGTTTGTGGACAGTGCACCTGTGCTTGAAAGAAGCTGGGCACAAAAAAGCGGTTTGGGTTGGGTGGGTAAAAATGGAAACCTGATTAACAAACAGAGTGGTTCATTTTATTTTATTGCTACATTGATAACGGACCTGGAATTAATTTATGATGACCCGTTTGTAAAAGACTATTGTGGCACCTGTACAAAATGTATTGATGAATGCCCAACGGATGCAATACTGCCTGACAAAGTAATTGATGGCAGTAAATGTATTTCTTATTTTACAATTGAACTGAAAGAAGCATTACTGCCAGATGCAATGAAAGATAAATTTCAAAATTGGATGTTTGGTTGTGATGTGTGCCAGGATATCTGTCCCTGGAACCGTTTTTCAAAACCCCATCATGAAATTGAATTTTCCCCGTTACCTGAAGTATTAAATTTAACAACAAAAGAATGGGAAGCAATGAGTGAAGAAAGTTTTAAAAAAATATTTGCAGACTCTGCCATTAAACGAACAAAGTATAAAGGCATTCAGCGGAATTTGAAATTTATAACGTAAAGTTAAAAACCATACCCAACTTTTATTGATATAGCTCTTAAGTTATAATTAAAAGACTCAGTGTGTTCGGGGCATGGTGCAACTAAGCAAGGATACACATTGGTTGTTTTTTCTTTGAAAAACTTATTGGTATAACCAAAATTCAACAACAAAGCATCTTTTTGTTTTCCAATTCCTATTCTGTATCCAAATCCTGTAGCCCAATAAAAGCCGGGAACTGTTTTTGATTCTTCAAAACCCCAAATAGTTTGATATTGATTATTCTGCCATGGAAAATTGGCGCCTACATCCGCTGATAAAATAAAATTCCTTCGTTGCTTCATCAGAATATTTCTGTCAAAAGAAAAAAACAAGGGAATACTTCGCTGATAATACCAATCAATGCCAGTACCAATTCCGGCAAACCACTTATTAATTTTAAACCCATTAATCGTTTGCAATTGGGGATTTGTTCCAGATGAGCCAGCGACAATTCCGAAATAATTTTTTGAAGAAAAGCTTACTTTATTCTGTGCTAATAGCTGACAACTGATCATTCCGACAAGAAGAGAGCTTATCATTATTTTTTTCATTTCCACTTTATTTACGGTTCACAGAGATTTTACTTCGTTGAATAAGATTAGGCGGATTGCTATAATCATATTGGTACAATCCGTCCTTTGCAACCACCCATAAATTATTATTCCAGGCGATAGCGTCATAAGTCTCTAAACCTGTTATATGCTTTTTTAAAATAAGATTGCCAGGATTCGATGCGTCATACATTTTCAAACCATCCCGTCCATCACAAACAAATAAAAGATTTCCATCTTTTGATAATCCATGTGGGTGAGTTAATGAATAAGTACGGGTGAGTGATGGAACAGAAAGATTTGAAATATTGATAACGTCTAATTGATTACTGAATCCGCTGCATTGTGTTCCATCATGCAGTGTAACATAAGCATAGTCGCCATCAGCAATAACCGGATCACAGGCACGAGCATGATTGAACTGTCCGGCAAGTACAGGAGTAGCCGGATTCGTGATATTATAAATAAACATTCCATTATTGGAACCAATAAATAATTTATCTTTAAATGGATAGATAGTCTCAATCATCCAACTACTGATATTATTAATAGCTACCTGATTTGGATTTAATGGATTTGAAATATTAAAACTACGAAGTTGTGAGTTATTAACACAATACATAAAATCGTTTACAATAGAAAACCTAGCCATTGAACCAGCTATACCCTGGGTTGCCACACCACTACGAATCGGTGAAGTACCTGAAGAACTTAATATCATCATATCATAGCGTCCATTATTTTTATAATAACTGTCAACATTCAAGGTTGTATCTTTTTTAATCCAATTAACAATTATTCTCGTGCTATCACCTGTAAAACCATTTCCATAATTTCTTACTGAAAAAACAAAAGGAATAAATTTTTCAAATCGTGCTGCCAATGGGTTTGTAATATCAATAACCACCAAATCAGTAAATAAATCAGCGTAAAGCGTATTTCCTTTTACAGCGATATCCAAATTGCCAGGAATTTCTATAAAGGCCTTAACAACAGGAGCCGAAGGATTGGTATTATCAATAATATGAACACCTTTATCTATTTCATTTAGAAAAATATAATTGCCATATAGAAATAATTTTCCTGGCGATTGTATTTGTTGTGCAGAGTTGCTTTTAATATTTGCATATACTTCTGATTTTGATTTATAAACGGGTGTAAAAATGGAATAGGTTTGTGTTATTTTATCTTTCAAACATGATTGAAAAAGTAAAGCAGCAAGAAAGATAATCAGGAAAGATTTTATACTTCTCATAAAATAGTATTTGAAAGTTGACAATTCGTTTTAGTGATCCGTTGCATGGAAATTTATTTTTTTTCTGCACTTTGAAGCTTTAATACAGGAGTAAGTAGCCAGTTAATTTTTATTCCGAAAGAACTTAGATAATTATAATCAGGTGGGTTCACCTTCTGCAACCTGCTTAACTGATAATTATAAAACAATCCCACAGTCATCGGTTGCTTTTTTCCAGTAAATAATTTTGCACCCAACGCTGTATGATAAACCAAACTAAATTTATTAAAAACTCTTTTATCTTTATAAAACAAATTTGCTGATTCATCATAAGCAAGCGCATTGCTGCCAATCATAAAAGATGGTGATAACCCATTTTCCAAAATTAGTGGAGGTAATTTGTTTCCATTGTTGATTTGCCAAAGGAGTAAAACCGGGACTTGCAGATAATAATATTTATTGCGGTAACTATTAAAAACTCCCGATCTGTAAAAACCACCGGATGTTAGTGTCCGCAGATCATTATTAATTGCCCGTACGCTATCCACAAATGTCCCGACATATTGTTTGGTAGAATAATAAGATAAATTCAATCCAAGGGAGTATGATATTTTTTTGCCCGTATTTCTTTTTGCAGAAAAACCTAATTGCCAGGCTGTACCCTTTAAAGAAATAGAATCAGCAAAACTTGAATTAAGCGAACCTGTTCCGGGAGCTGATGATGAAAACAATAAATCGTTGCTTTTAAGTCCTGAACCAAATAATCCTTTAGTATTCAATTTTGAACTCCCAATTGAGCCTGTTAGTCCAATTTCCCATTTTCGTTTTTTCAACTTACCATTTTTTTCATCGGGTGTTTTAATATTTTCCGTTTTTTTGACACTACCAATTATTGAATTATTGGGATTAGTCTTTTCTATTTCTTCGGCTTTTTTCTCAACTGGAGTATATGCAAGTGTTGTATCAGAAACTATATTATTCCTTTTTTCATCTTTTTTATCAGGCAAATCATTTTTTGCCAGCACAGATGCTTCATCTTTTGTAACAGGTTCATAAAGTTTGGTTTTGCCAGTTACCGTATTAGCATTCTTAATTGCTGAGATTTGTTTTTTAATTTCAGCCCTCACACTTTGTATTTCCTCAACCAGTATTTTGTCGCTTTTCTTTTTATTTACTGTTATCAGGTCTGGTTGCTTTAAGGGTTTAGCTTCTGTAAATTTCTTTTCAGATTTAGCGCTGATACCCGGTTTTAAATTTTCTGGTTCTGTTGTATTTTTATCTTCTGTCGTATTAAAATTAATATCATTCAATTTATTATTCTCAATATTTTTAATTTTATCAGTTGCTGTATTTACTATATCAGCATTGCCATTTTTATTTCCTGTTTGATTCATCAACCACCATCCGCCACCGCTCAAAAGCAGTAAGCCCGGAAATAAAAACCAGAAAATAATTCTTCTTTTTTTCTTTTCATTAATGCGGCGTTCCACATCTTCCCACACCTGTGCAGTTGGTTTCAACAGAAGGTTCTCCATTTTTTGCTGCACTTTGTTTTCAAAATTATTAACGGACATAAATTTCTTTTTTATTTGACGATTCTATTTTTTCAAGCCATTGCATCAGCAGGCTTCTTGCCCGGCTATACTGTGATCTTGATGTGCCTTCACTAATACCCAGCATTTTCCCAATTTCAACATGCGTATAACCTTCCACAGCATACAAATTGAAAATGGTCTGGTATCCTGTTGGCAACTGTCGGATTAATTCCGCCAGTTCTTTTGCAGACAAGTTTACCTCTGAATTACTTTCAGTTACTGGGTGCAAAGCTTCGTTTTCAAATGAAAGATCAACCTGGTATCTTTTATGTTTCTTAAGATAATTTAAAGCTGTTGTAACCATAATTCTACGAATCCACCCTCCCAGTTCACCTTCATTTTTATAAGTATGTAAATACGTGAATACTTTTACAAAACCATCCTGTAAAATATCTTCTGCATCGGTTATCGATTTGGTATATCGGTAACATACACCCAGCATTTGCTCGGCAAAATGATCATATAACTGCTTTTGGGCAGCCGGCATTGATCGCAGACATTCTTTTACCAAGCGGTTATAATCCATTCAATTAAGTTATACTATGCTGTGTTTTAAAAAATGGTCATATTAACAATATAAATAAGTTGACAACTGATTATTCTATTCCGTTGCTTTATACAAAAAAAATCCCCTGCCAATTGCAGGGGATACTTAAATAAATTATCAGATTTTAAAAACTAAGAGGAACAGAAACCGAAGTTTGATCCCATGATATGGTTAGTGAACCTGCATCAGCTTTTATTGTGAGCTGCTCTACCACATCCGTCAACTTTTTTACCGGCACTTTTACTTTCAATACATCTTTGTCCTTTGCTTTTTCATACCCATAAGCACCCCATTGACCCAATTGCGAATTCAAAATGATTGTCCACTCCCCTGCTTCTGGTATAGCAAATAATGTATAAGTTCCTTTAGCAACAGCTTGTCCGCCAAATTTTACATCTTTATTAAAAGTTATTTGCGTTGCTTCATCAGCACCCATTCTCCATACTTTTCCAAATTTCTCCAGCTCACCAAAAACAACCCGGTCCTTTTTATAAGGACGACCGTATGTAACCGATAAGTTTGCTGTGGTTAATGTATCATGTGGACTCTTTTTTCCGCCACCACCCTGGGCACAGGATGTATTAGTAAGCATAGTTGCAACTGCAAGAATTGATAAGAAGATTTTCATAATTATTTTTTTAGTTCATAAATATACAACCTTACCTGTCATCCGGATTTCATTTTTTGATTAACGGTAAATTTTTAATCCGGGAAACTTATTTTACCCATGGAAATTGAGGCAATACCTGTTGCAATGTTCTTAAAAGTGCTGTTGTCGCCACATAAACATTCATTGGCAAGAATTGCAAACAGCACTGCCTCTTTTGCATCCGGGTTTATTTCAAGATCAGAAGTGGTTTTTATTTCTATACCCGGCAACTGACTGCTGATATTTTGAATTAGCAAAGGATTGTGCATACCACCACCACTTGTATAAATAACAAACGAATCATCCGGTTGAAAATATTTTTTTATTACATCAACAATCGTGTCTGCTGAAAAACGATTGAGTGTGGCCAAACAATCAATAGGAGAAATAGCAGTCGCTCCTGATTTTCTTTGAGCCATTTCGAAATAATCCAGATTAAATAATTCCGGCCCGGTTGTTTTAGGTATTGGCAGATTAAAAAAATGATCCGCTTTCAATTCATTTAATAACCCCACATGAATTTTACCGGTTGAAGCAAGCTCAGCATTTTTATCAAACTGCTTACCGGGAAAATATTTCTGGATGTACGCATCCATTAAAGTATTACCTGTTCCGGTATCTGAACTAAATACTTTTGAAACATCCAGATCGCCACTGAGAAAAGTTAGGTTGGCAATGCCTCCTATATTCAACATAATACGGTTCTCGCCTCGTTTACTAAAAAAAAGATAATCTCCATACATTGCAAGTGGCGCACCCTCTCCCCCGGCTGCAATATGTTTTTGCCTGAAATCACTTATTGCAATTATTCCTGTAGCAACTGCCAGATGGTCTCCATCGCCTATTTGCAAAGTTGCATTCCCGAATTTTTCTTTTTTATGTAAAGATTTTGGGGCATGATAAACAGTTTGCCCGTGACTGGCGATTAAATCAATATCATCTTTATCTACATCCCATTTTTTCAAACATTCGTTTATCATAGCCGCATGTTTCAATGCAATCCAGGGATTGAGCAGGCATAATTTTTCAAAGTCAATTTCTTTTTTTGCAAAAATTGATTTTATTTCTTTTTTAAAATCATCATTATATGAGAGAGTTTCAAAATGTTCAATGGTAATTTTAGTTTCAGTGCCGCTGCCTTCGATATTACAAAGGGCAATATCTAATCCATCAACAGAAGTGCCACTCATTAAGCCAATAATTTTTTTTACTGGTTTGCTGGCAATGGAATACAGTTTTTTAATATGAGGATGCATATTGTATTATTCAAAAATAATTATTGAGCATTTCCATCATTCACTCGTTTAAATTCATTCAGACCTGTTTCCATTTGCTCCCCATATGACTTTTCATAAAGCAAGCTCCCAAATTTTTCCCAGGGATACCATTTAAGTTTAAAGTGCATATACCATTGCAATGTAACGGAATCAGATTGTGAAAAGGGTATCGTTTGCCAGGTGGAAGAAATTATTTTTTTGCCAGGGCTTTTGAACTCAACTGTCAGTTCATTTTCTTTTTTATCACTAAAAACAATTTCTGTTCCGGATTTTTTCATTTCATCAAAACCGGGATACCAGTTTCGCCACTGACCTGTATCATTCAGATTAGCAATAACTTTTTCTGCTGATGAAGCAAGATTAATAGCTCTTGAAATACGAACATGTGAAGGAATGAATAATGACATTGCTGTAAACAACAAAAATATCATTCCGATACTAATAACACCAAGTTTTATAAACCGCATAAACTATGTCTGATTGAACAATCAAATTACCATCTTGCCTACCTGCAGGCAGATTCCAAATTCTAAATTCCAAATCACTAATTCCTAATTCCCACACCTACTCCCATCTGAAAACTTTTATGGCAATAACGTAAATCACTATACTCCAAATTCCCAAAATACCTAATTGCTTCCAACAGTCTGCAAGATGCAGTCCTTCAAAGGAAATTTTTCGCAAAGCATCATTTACATGGGTAAGTGGTAGTGCCTTTGCAATGGGATGTAAAAATTTCGGCAAGCCTTCATAAGGGAAAAAAGTTCCGGATAACATGAACTGTGGAAAACCAATTGCGTTTGTAATAGCCGGCACTGCATTTATATTTTTTGAAACACCACTGATAACAAAACCAAAACCCATAAATACAAACAAGCCTATAAAACAAATAATCATCATTTCAATAAATGTTTGAAACCCGTGTATAAGGGTAAAGCCAAATGCATATTTCCCAATTAAGATAATAATTGACAGAATGATGAATTGAAAAATAACTCTTGATAAAGCTTCGCCAATAATTATATACGGCCGGCTGAGTGGCGTGGCATTAAATCTTTTCAAAACCAATGTTTCCCGTAAACTGAAAAATAAAAATGAAATACCGAACAATCCTGCACTTAATAATGAAAAGCCCAATTGACCCGGTAAAATAAAATCGATTCGCTTATAAATACGATTGCCGATTGGTTCTAACTGTTTAACAGTTGCTACTGTTGCAAATTTTGGGTTCAGAAGCTTATCAATTTTTGAAACCATTCCTTTCAATATCACCTCCAGTAATCCCACTCTTTCTTGCGACGCTTTAGATGATAAAATTTCAACTGAATAATTCTTTGCTGAATCTGTTATATCCGGCTGTATATTCAATATCGCCGTAATTCTGCCTTTTAATAGATCATCCTGTTTTTTTGCTTCACCAGCTTCTGTATTTTCATATTCCCGGATCCCGATGTTTGGTATCATTTTTAATGCAGCATAAACGGTATTGGTTGTATCTGTATTTTTATCCAAAGCAATTGCTACTCCCGGTACGCCACCACCGCCGCTTCCAAAAATTAAAATAAAAAATAATGGAAATAGAAACCCAAACACTAACGCACTTGGGCTTTTAAACTGAGCAATCAAACTCGCTTTTGTAATTGCCAGCATCGCTTTCAGCTGACTGTAATTGCCATTTTCCATAAACAAATATATGCACAAGACAATAGAGATTGTAAGCGAAAAAAATAAATGATAGTTGAATTCAACATCAAAACCGAATATCCATCCCTAAAAAATTTAATCAATTGAAAAACTGAAAGGTAATTTCGTTTGTGCTTTGCCGCTTATTTGCTGAACTTTCCTCATTTCAGTAAAAATTCTGAAATTCTCTTCGCCCAATTCTTCTTTCAGTTTATTATTATAATTTAACGGGGCAGTTTTACCAAACAGTTGATCAAAGAAATTAACCGGCTCGGGATATTCACGCAGATAATATTCAGAAGCTTTTGCCAAACGTGCAGCGCATTGTATTGCATCTTTCAATCCACCAAATTTATCAACTAACCCAATTCCAATTGCCCTTTCACCCGTCCAAACCCTGCCTTGCGCAATGCTATCAATATAGTTCACATCCTTTCTTCTTGCATCGGCCACCCGTTTCTTAAACACTGAATAAATATTATCAATTTCAGACTGGATCATTTTCTTTTCATTTTCAGTCATTGGCCTTGTCATAGTACCGGCATCTGCATACGGGCCTGTTTTCACTCCATCATACGTAACCCCGAGTTTGTTTTTAAAAAATCCTTCCATGTTGGGAATAATTCCAAAAACACCGATAGAGCCGGTAATCGTTGTTGGGTTTGCAAAAATGCTGTCCGCTGCACATGCAATATAATAACCGCCACTTGCTGCCACATCACCAAAACTTATAACAACAGGTTTATCCTGTTTTGCCAATGATAATTCACGCCAGATACTTTCACTTGCCAGTGAACTGCCGCCGCCGGAATTAATACGAAACACGATTGCTTTAACGGTTTTATCCAGGCGAACCTTTCGAATCAATTTCCGGTAATCATCGCTGGCGATAATTCCCTGCTGACTTTTTCCATCACCATCAATAATATCTCCTTCTGCATAAATCACTGCAATTTTTTCTCCGCTGTATTGTTTAAACCCGCCTGCTGCTGCATAACTGTTGATGGAAACAAAATTTATTTTCTGGTATTTATCCAGTTTTAATTTTTCTTTTATTTCATCTTTTACCTCATCATCATATTTTAAAGCATCAATCAATTTTGCATTCACTGCATCCTGTGCATTTTGAATAATCCCTGAATTTGCCAGTTTGCGTAATTCACTGGTATCAATTTTTCTTGTTTCCGATGCTTTCAATAAAAAATGCCTGTATAAATCACCTAACCACACAGAAGTTTGTAACTCATTCTCCGGCGTCATCTCTGTTGAACGAAAAGGTTCAGTAGCACTTTTAAATTTACCAGCATAAAAAATCTGCGGCTGTATATCCAGTTTTTCTAATGTGCCTTTCAAAAAAGCAAGCGACGCAGAAAAACCATTCCATTCAATATAACCCTGCGGGCTTAAATAAATTTTATCGGCTGCGTTTGCAATATGATAAGACTTTTCTGTAAGCACATCTCCAAAAGCAAAAATGAATTTCTTACTGCTTTTAAAATCCAGTAAAGCATTTCTGATATCATCACTTGCAGCAAACCCATTCGGTCCCGGATTGCATTGGATATAAATGCCTGAAATTTTTGTATCCGTCTTTGCTTTTTCAATCAGGCGGATTACATCAAACAAACCCGGAACATTTTTTTCTTCATCACCGCTGATTGCCCCAAAAGGGTTTTGCTGTACCTGCTCCTTGTAATGCTGGCCCAGGTTGAGTACCAGTACTGATTGTACTTCAATCTTTGGCTTGGAGGATGTAGTTAAATTTCCTACCCATGCAATAAGAAAGAAAAAAATTAGTAAAGTAAAAATTACCAACGCAAGTAAAGACGCAAAAAATGTTTTGAAAAAAATTCGCATAAATCAATTCTTTAATGAACGCCAAAATTAAAGATATTTGAGCCGTAACCGGCGGGCAGTTTATGAATAAAGCATATTTACTTACAGGCGGCAATATTGGCGATCGATCCGCTTTTCTCTTGCAGGCCAGGGAACTGCTTGCACTTCATTGCGGACAAATTTCTGCTGAGTCTTCGTTTTATGAAACAGCGGCATGGGGCAATACGGATCAACCTGCTTTTCTGAACCAAGCACTTGAACTGAAAACGAAACTGAATGCCCGGCAGCTTATTCGCAAGATTTTAAAAATTGAAAAACTGATGGGACGGGTAAGAAAAGAAAAATACGGCCCAAGAAATATTGATATAGACATCCTGCTATACAATGATGAAATCCACGATATCCCTTTTCTCAAAGTTCCTCACCCCGAAATGCAGAACCGGAGATTTGTGTTGCTGCCATTGGCGGAAATAGCCCCGGGTATCATTCACCCTGTTTTAAAAAAATCAATAACTGAATTACTGGATGATTGTACGGATGGGTTGGGAGTAAAAAAATATTTCTGATTTATCCACAAGTTTCTCTTAATTCAATTCTAAAAACCCATTTCATTTATTTTGCACACTCTTTACTAGTATACCAAAATTGGCCACAGAGAGCCACAGAGTGTATGAGTAAAACAGAGAGATTATGGAGTTAAAGAAAATCACTGAGATAATAATTGGTTGTGCTATTGAAGTTCATAAACAACTTGGCCCGGGTCTTCTTGAATCAACTTATGAAGCCTGTCTTTTTTTTGAATTACAAAAAGCAGAACTGATTGTGAAAAGGCAATTAGGGTTACCACTTATTTATAAAGACATAAAACTTGAAGAAGGATACAGACTTGATTTTTTAGTAGAAGAAATTGTTGTTGTTGAACTAAAATGTGTTGAAGCTTTAAATGATGTACATACGGCACAGGTGTTAACTTATCTCAAACTATCAGGTGCCAGGGTTGGTTTAATAATAAATTTTAATGTTTTAAAACTTACAAACGGAATAAAAAGGCTTATAGCCAGAGGCTAACTCTGTGGCGCTCCTATACCTCAGCGGTTCTCTGTGGCCAAAAAATTTATGAATTATCATTTCATCACCATAGAAGGAAATATCGGCGCTGGAAAAACAACGCTTGCACACCTGCTCAGCAAGCATTACAATGCAAGATTGATTCTGGAAGAATTTGCAGACAACCCCTTTCTTGCAAAATTTTATGAGAACCAGGCACAGTACGCATTCCCGGTTGAACTTTTTTTCATGGCTGAGCGGTATAAGCAGTTAAAAGATTTACTACAGCAGAAAGACTTATTCAACAGCCTTACTATTTCCGATTATTTATTTAATAAATGTCTTTTGTTTGCAAAAGTTACTTTGCCCGACGATGAATTCAGATTATATCAACGGTTGTTCGACATCATTCATCAGCAACTGATACAACCCGATATTGTTGTTTACCTGCATGCACCAGTAAGCAAACTACAGGAAAACATAAAGAAAAGAAACCGTACTTATGAACAAGCTATTCCTGATGAATATCTTTTCAATCTCCAGGAAACTTATACGCATTATATTAAGCAGCATAATATAAAAACACTGTATGTGGATGCAAGCAATGCTGATTTTTTACACAACGAAAAACAGTTACAGGCAGTTATTGATGCGCTGGATAAAGAATATGAACCGGGTCAGCATTTTATTTCGCTTCCATGACAGATGAAACGGATATAAAACAAAAATTTCTCCCGGTAATTAATAAAGAATTTACCTGGTTCATCGTTGCACGTATTTTATTTATTGCCGGGCTGCGTATGACACCAGTCCTGCTTGGTTGGCGGCTTTACGAAATAACCGGAAGCAAACTCTCACTAGGCATCCTTGGTTTATCAGAAGTTATTCCGGCACTTGCCCTCGCATTACCAGCGGGAGTAAAAGTGGATAAAAGCAACAAACACCGGTTACTCAGTATTTGTATAGCTCTCTATTTTTTCTTAATGCTTGGGTTATTAATTATCACCTCATCCTGGATGCTTCAAAGTACTTCTGCAAAATTTATTGAGTGGGGTATTTACACTCTCATCTTTTGTACAGGTATCATTAGAGCTTACAGTGCTTCTGCATTTAATTCTTTTCTTGCACAGTTAGTACCTGCTGCATCGCTGGTAAAAGCTGTTTCTGTTAATAGTATGGTGTGGCTTGTTGCTGCAGTGATTGGCCCTGCCGTAGCTGGACTTTTAATGGGCTATACCAATGTTACCATCGCTTTTATTCCTGTATGCTCACTGGTATTGATTTCTTTTATATTTTTTCAAAATATAAAACCAAAGCCTGTAAGCTGGAATCCAGTTAACACTAAAACATGGGATGGTGTAAAGGAAGGCCTCCGGTTTGTTTATAATCAAAAGGCTTTATTGGGTGCTATGAGTCTGGATATGTTTGCCGTTTTATTTGGAGGGGCTGCGGCTTTATTACCCGTATTTGCCATAGATATTTTACATATTGGTCCGCAGGGATTG
>JANPEU010000588.1:0-2822 GCA_031423175.1 Bacteroidota bacterium | reverse complement strand
ATAAAATTAATTTATATGGTAAAAGTAAAGTTTAAACTATTATTTCTGTTTTTGATCGGATGTTCAGTTTTGTTCATCACATCGTGTCAAAATGGAAAAAATAAATCACTTTTCACTTTACTGGATAGTAAAACAACCGGTATCTATTTTAATAATATTAGTGTAGAGAACGAACAAATAAATATTTTAACCTATGAATATATGTACAATGGCGGTGGGGTTGCTACCGGGGATATAAATAATGATGGGCTAAAAGACATTTATTTTACCTCCAATAATCAGGAAAATAAACTCTATCTCAACCTGGGCAATATGAAGTTTGAAGATATTACAGCAAAAGCAGGGGCAGGTTGCAAAGGAGGATGGAAAACTGGCGTTACAATGGCCGATGTGAATGGAGATGGATTCCTCGATGTTTATGTTTGTAAATCTGCAGATGGTGAACCAGAGCGAAGAAGAAATATTTTATTAATTAATAATGGTAACCTGACATTTACGGATAAAGCTAAACAGTACGGTTTAGACGATGCTGGCTATTCTACTCAATCATCGTTTTTGGATTATGATAATGATGGCGATCTGGATATGTTCCTGCTTAATCATTCTCTTATAGAAGTATCTAATACAATTGGGATATCTCCAATTTTGCGAAATGCCAGAGATCCTTATTTCAGTAATAAACTTTTCCGAAATGAGAATGGTTTGTTTTCAGATGTAAGTGAAGCGGCAGGTATTACCGGTGGGATAGCAAATTATGGTTTAGGAATCGTAGTAAGCGATATTAATAATGATGGATGGCAGGATATATATGTTACAAACGATTATGCAGAAAATGATCATATCTATATAAATAATAAAAATGGAACTTTTATTGACTCTGTTCATGAAATGCTGGATCATATGTCTAATTTTTCCATGGGTGTTGATATTGCTGATTTCAATAATGATGGGTTACAGGATATCTGCACTTTGGATATGTTGCCTGAAGATAACAAACGCCAAAAATTATTGTTCGGGCCAAATGAATATGACAAGTTCAACATGTTTGTAAAGACAGGGTTGCATTATCAGTATATGCGGAACATGCTTCAACTGAACAATGGAAATGGACGATTTAGTGAAATAGGACAACTCGCCGGTGTTTCCAATACAGATTGGAGCTGGGCTCCCTTAATTGCGGATTATGATAATGATGGTTACCCGGATTTGTATGTAAGCAACGGTTACAAGCTGGATGTAACTAATAATGATTTTATAAAATTCAAAGTGGATAAAGTTATCAAGCGATCAAGGGAAAAAAATGAAGAAAGTCAAACACCCAATACAGATATCTTAAAACAAATACCAAAAAGTAAATTTCATAATTATATTTATAAAAACAACGGAGATCTGACTTTTAAAAATGTTACAAATGAATGGGGCTTTGATAAGGATGTATTGAATAATGGTGCTGCTTACGCAGATTTTGACAATGATGGTGATCTTGATTTAATAACTAATAATATGAATCAGGAGGCTTTTATTTATAAAAACAATTCAAATGTCCAGTATAAGAATAACTATCTATCTCTACATTTAAAAGGCGAGGGGCTCAACCGCTTTGGAATTGGAGCGAAAGTGAAAATATATTTTGGAGGACAGGTTGCATTTAAAGAAGTAAATCCAACAAGAGGATTTCAATCTTCTGTTGATTTTGATTTAGTAATCGGTTTGGGGAAATTTACTTCTGCAGACTCAATACAAATAATCTGGCCATTGGGGAAAAGTGAAATAATTAAGAATGTAAAAACAAATCAAGTAATTGAGTTGTCAGAGAAAAATGCATCTCTTGTATATAATTATTCATCAAATTATCACAATACATATTTTATTTCAGAAACTAAACAACCCCTTTCTTTCCAGCACAAGGAAGATAATTTTATAGACTTTGGGATTCAAACTTTTTTACCCGGATTACTTTCCACTCAAGGTCCACATATGGCGAAGGCAGATATAAATGGCGATGGCATGGAAGATATTTTCATCGGTGGCGCCAGTGGACAATCAGGTGCATTATTTTTTCAAGGAGCAGATGCGGATTTTATAAAAAGTTTTCAACCCGCATTATTAGCAGATTCCATATTAGAAGATATAGACGCATGTTTTTTTGATGCAGATGGTGACAGCGACTCAGATTTGTTTGTTGTATCGGGCGGTTATGTGTTTAAGGAAGGCAGTCCTGAACTTCGCAATCGTTTATATCTTAATGATGGGAAAGGTAATTTTTCAGTAAAACCAAATGCTGTTACAAATGTTTTTGTAAATGCCTCCTGTGTAAAACCAAACGATATGGATGGTGATGGAGATATAGATTTGTTTGTTGGGGGACGTGTTATACCTGGAAAATATCCGGAATCACCAATCAGTTATATTTTAATAAATGATGGCAAAGGGAATTTTACTGATAAAACTGCAATTTTTTCTACTGATTTACAAAACACAGGTATGGTTACTGACGCCGTTTGGGTTGACTTGAATAATGATAAGCAAAAAGATTTAATAGTTGTTGGTGAATGGATGCCTATCAAAGTATTTATAAATGAAAAAGGTAAATTGACAGATAAATCAAAAACCTATTTCAGTTCAGCAACAAACGGTTGGTGGAACAGAATTTATGCAGATGATTTTGACAAAGACGGGGATTTGGATTTTATTGCCGGCAATCGGGGTTTAAATACACAAGTAAAAGTTTCTGCAGAAAACCCCTGCACAATGTATTACAAAGACTTTGATAAGAATGGTACAATGGATGGAATCATGTGTTATTACATTCAGGGAAAAAG
>JANPEU010000587.1:0-2096 GCA_031423175.1 Bacteroidota bacterium | reverse complement strand
AATTCCCTCAGAAAAATTTTATGCGAAGCGAAAAGAATTAAAGTGCGGGAATACCGAATGATTATCTTCGCCACCATTTTTAAAAATATGCAGGTAAATTTAAAATCGTTCCGGCTTTTAGTCCGTCATCATAAATCCAGGTTGAAACGTTTTCTTTCTAAAATAGAAAGAAAACAACCGAAAAATATCTATGCAACCTTAGAAAAGATTGATAAAGAAGTTTGGAAAGAAACAGATTGTTTGAGTTGTGCTAACTGTTGCAAAACAATGACACCTACATATACGGCAAAAGATATAAACCGTATTTCAAAACATTTTAAAATGACACCCGATGCCTTCCGGAAAAAATGGCTGAAGAAAGATCGGGTAGGAGACTGGATGAATAAACATATTCCCTGTCAGTTTTTAAATCATGATACCAATATGTGTAATATCTACGCCATCCGCCCTGAAGATTGCAGTGGCTTTCCGCATCTTACTAAAAGAAAACTGGGTGATTATATTCATGTGCATAAGCAAAACCTTGAATATTGTCCCGCTACTTATAAGATGGTTGAGAAATTATTGCAAATTGAAAATTTAAAATTGCAAAATGAAAACTCTTGACTACTGACTACTGACTACTGACTACTGACTACTGACTACTCACAAACTCACATCTTCAATAAAAAAATATTCCGGCTCACCATGTTTAGGCAGAGTGATAGATAGAATATCGAATTGAATATTTTTAAATTCAGGATGTTGATATAAATATTCTTCAGCGGCACGTTGTAAATTTTTAAATTTCTTTTTAGTTACAAATTCTTCAGGAAAGCCTGCGATATTACTGGTTCTTGCTTTTACTTCTACAATATGCAGCAGATTATTTTTTGTGGCTATAATATCTATTTCATGATAGGAGTACCGCCAGTTGCGGTGTAGTATTTCAAAATCATTTTTCTTCAGCCAGTTAAAGGCAAGTGCTTCGCCCATTTCACCCAGTTCATTATGTTCAGCCATGGAAATGATTTGTTTAAAGATAGAAAAACTGAGCAAGAAATTAACACCCTCTCTTTTTTTGTAGTGTCTCAATTTGCGAAATTTCTGGCCACAGAGAACCGCAGAGTATAAAAGAGTTACACAGAGCTAAGCTAATATCTCTGCGGTTCTCTGTTTTTTCTGCGGTTCTCCGTGGCCAATCTTTTAAATGGAGGCATTACCCACTTTAGTGAATAAATTAAACTCTTAATTACCCCAATTCTTTTATTTTTGCAGTTCACTCAATTAAACTGAATATGAAGATCAACAGCAGACAAATAATTTTTACCGGCATTCTCGTTGTTATAGCCACTGCATGTAAATATTTTTTCGGACCCGATCTTGACTGGTCTGGTTTTTCACCCGTAATAGCCATTGCATTATTCTCTGGATTTATAATTAAGCAAAAGGATATGTCGTTTATGCTTCCTTTACTTGCCTTGCTCTTCAGTGATGTGGTAATCCAGGTTTTGCACTCAGCCGATTTATTTCCGTATGCTGGTTTTTATGAGGGACAATGGAAAAATTATTTAATACTTCTTGCATCTACTTTAATCGGTTGGGCATTGAAGGGAAGAAACTTTTCCAGTTTGGCGGTTGGCGCAATTGCTGCTCCTACTGTTTATTTTTTAGTATCAAACTTTTTAGTGTGGAATCATACTACGGAAGCTGTTTACAGTAAGTCCTTCAGCGGTTTAATGATTTGTTATGAAGCGGCATTACCATTCTACCGTAATTCAATTATAGCTACATTGGTTTTTCTGCCAATTATATTAATCAGCTATAATTATATTACCAAACACAAGACTGAACTTACTTTAGCTTAATTCAATTGAAGATATTCTTTGAACCCATTGGCTGATGCTGGTGGGTTTTGTTTTTACCACAGAGAGCACAGAGGAATACAACACAGAGTACATAAAGCCTTTGTGTACTCTGTGTAAACCTCAGTGCTCTCTGTGGTTAATCAGGAAATTCTTCAAAGCAATTTTTTCTGATTCGTTTCATACCCTTCATCAATCAAAAATGTATAATGATTCCTATATAACTTACTGGCTGATGTAAGTGGTTTTTTT
>JANPEU010000586.1:0-13513 GCA_031423175.1 Bacteroidota bacterium | reverse complement strand
CTGCACCGCCTCAGTAGCTGTCCACATGGCAGTTTCACTTGCAAATACCTTTGCCATTGAGCTGCTGAGTGTATAATCTATTTTATTATCTTTTTCCCAGGCTGCTTTTAAACAAAGTAATCTTGCTGCTTCAATTCTTGTCGCCATATCTGCCAGTTTAAAAGCGATTGCCTGATGATTCATTATTTCTGTACCAAAAGCTTTTCTTTCCTTAGAATATTTCAATGCCAGTTCATAAGCACCACTTGCAATACCCAATGCCTGTGATGCAATTCCGATTCTGCCACCTGCTAATGTTTTCATTGCAAACGTAAACCCAAAACCATCTGCTCCCACTCTGTTTTCTTTTGGCACTTTTACATCCTGAAACATGATGCTATGTGTATCGCTTCCCCGAATACCCAATTTATTTTCTTTAGCACCAACCGTTACACCTGCGCATTTTTTTTCTACAATAAAAGTATTAATACCCCGACTTCCTTTTGCTGCATCTGTTTGTGCCATTACTAAATAAACAGAAGCAGAATTTCCATTGGTTATCCAGTTTTTTGTTCCATTCAATAAATAATAATCGCCCATATCTTCTGCTGTTGTCCGCTGGCTTGTTGCATCACTTCCTGCTTCCGGTTCACTCAATAAAAATGCGCCGATATATAATTCTCCATCTTTTTTTCCCTGAGCCAATGGAGTGAGGTATTTTATTTTTTGTTCTTCAGAACCGTATGCTTCAAGACCATAACAAACCAAACTGTTATTTACACTCACCACTACACTTACACTTGCATCTATTTTGCTTATTTCTTCCATTGCCAATACATAGCTGATACTATCCATGCCTGCACCGCCATACTTTGGATCTACCATTATCCCCAGAAAACCAAGATCTGCTAATTTCATAACCTGTTCTTTGGGAAATTTTTGAAGCTCATCCCTTTCAATTACTCCCGGCAAACAATCCTGTTGTGCAAAATCACGGGCGGCCTGCTGTATCATTTTATGTTCTTCGCTCAATTCAAATAACATATTAAATAATTTTGGGGGTAAAGATAGGAGCAAATCGGAGAATGTTATTAGTTCATTAAAATCTAATTGATCTGTATTATTTTAATTTACTTTGAGTACTAATTCCATTTATATGTATATGAAATATTTATTATTTTTTTGCTGCTTTGCAGTATTTAATTCCTGTACTTCGCAAACCGTACCTACATCACCAATTACCCAGGAAAAAAAAATATTGTCAGGTGCAGAAAGATTAAACGTATACCTGCCGTTAATAAAAGGAAAAAAGGTTGGACTATTTGCTAATCATACTTCTGTTGTAGGAAATACTCACCTTGTTGATACGTTAAGAAAATTGGGAGTTGACTTAAGGGTAATCTTCGGGCCAGAACATGGCTTCAGAGGCACTACTCCGGATGGTGTAAAAATCACCGATTATAAAGATGAGCAAACAGGTATCCCTGTCGTTTCGCTTTATGGAAGCAAAAGAAAACCAACTGCTGATGATATTAAAGACGTTGATGTTTTGATTTTTGATATACAGGATGTAGGAACAAGATTTTACACGTATATATCATCTATGCAGGAATTCCTGGAAACTGCATTGGAAAATCATAAACCTTTGATTATTCTTGACCGGCCTAATCCGAATGGATTTTATGTGGATGGTCCCGTACTGGATATGAAATTTAAAAGTTTTGTGGGTATGCAGCCTATTCCTATTAATTATGGAATGACGATGGCTGAGTATGCAATGATGCTGATGGGTGAAAAATGGTTATCGGAAAAAGCCAATGCAATTAATGCATACAATATAACCACAACGCCAACTGCTGACACACCTTTTCATGTACAGTTTATCAAATGCCAGGGCTATACTCACAAAAGTAAATATGTGCTGCCTGTAAAGCCCTCTCCTAATTTGCCCGATATGCAATCCATTTATCTCTATCCTACCAATTGCCTGTTTGAAGGAACTGCTTTGAGTGAAGGCCGTGGCACTGCAAAACCATTTCAGTATATTGGTCACCCATTATTGCCCAACAATCTTTTTTCTTTTACTCCCAATCCTAATGCGGGTTCAAAAAATTCAAAACATTTCGGGAAAACCTGTTATGGCTGGAATTTTGGTGGTACTGTGGAAGAGGTGCTGAAAAAAACAAGTAGGAAAATTCAATTGCAGTGGCTCATTGATGCCTATAAATTGTTTCCTCAAAAAGATAGTTTTTTTCTTAAATCAAATTCATTCAACCGGCTCTCCGGAACAGATGTTCTGATGCGGCAGATAAAAGATGGGAAAAGTGAAGATGAAATAAGAAAAAGCTGGGAACCGAAGTTGAGTGAGTTTAAAATTATCAGAAAGAAATATTTACTGTATGAAGATTTTGAATAAATTATACCTGGCGGAATCTGACATAAATGGAGCGATTCCGCCAGGTATGACCTTTTGACTTTTTTCGAATATTTATTTTAAAAATAAAAATAAGACCAGATATAAATAATTATCTTTGGCGGAAAGTACCTAAAAATGGTAGATTCCGCTAAAGATAAACCAACCTACAGCAGGGAAGTAACCGGACGTGATGAAGAAAAAGAACTGCTGAATGATTTGCTGCTCACACCCCGGTCAGAATTTGTTGCCATGATTGGCAGGCGGCGGGTTGGCAAAACCTTCCTGATAAAAAACCATTTTCGCCAGTTTGATTTTGAATGTACCGCTTTGCACAATGGTACATTAGAAGAACAATTAGAAAATTTTGTTACAAAACTAAAACAATACGGTGGTGGTAAATACGCCAAAGCAACTCCCGCCAACTGGCTACAGGCATTTCAGCAATTGCATCTGTTTTTAAAATCAAAAAAAGGCAACAGGAAAAAAATTGTTTTTATAGATGAACTGCCCTGGATGGATACTGCCAAAGCAAAATTTACAGATGCCCTTGCCCATTTCTGGAATGACTTTGCCATACACAATAATATACTCCTGATTATCTGCGGTTCCGCTGCCAGTTGGATACTAAAGAAAATTGTTCATAACAAAGGCGGCATGCACAACCGCATAACACAGCTCATTACACTGCAGCCATTTACTTTAAAAGAAACAGAACAATTTTTAAAATCCAAAAAAATAGTTTACGACCGGTATGATATTGCCCTGCTATATATGGTAATGGGCGGCATCCCGTTTTACCTGGATGAACTGAAAAAAGGATTGAGCGCCGTACAAAACTTAGACAAACTTTGTTTTACAAAAAATGGATTGCTGAAAGATGAGTTTACTAAATTGTTTAATTCTTTATTTGCAAATGCAGCCAATCATATCAAACTTGTAAAAGCATTGGCGATAAAAAGAAAAGGGCTTACACGGAATGAAATATTAAAAATTACTAACCTATCAGATGGCGGCAGCGTTACCCGGCTGCTGGAAGAATTGCAATCAGCCGGGTTTATTCAATCCATTTTACCATTTGGCAAAACAAAAAAAGAAACCCTGCACCGCATCAGCGACCCCTACTCTTTATTCTATTTACAGTTTATAGAAACCCATACTAAGAGCAACCGTCCGGTGGTACAAACCCTGTATCCAACACCGGTATGGAAAGCATGGAGCGGCTATGCTTTTGAAAATCTTTGTTTGTTGCATATTCAAAAAATATTAAATAAATTGGGCATCGCCGCTATTTATACTGAAGTGAGCGGTTATTTTTCAAAAGGAAATGAAGATACAAGTGGGATACAAATTGATTTATTAATTGACCGGGCAGACCGTGTTATCAACCTCTGCGAAATAAAATTTTATGATGCCCCATTTACGCTTACAAAAGTGTATGCCGCCAAACTTCGCCTTCGGATAGCTCAGTTCAGGACATTGACCGCTACCAGAAAAAATTTATTTTTAACCATGATAACACCTTTTGGATTGACCAATAACATGCATAGCTCTGGGCTGGTGCAAAATCAGATTACGCTGAATGATTTGTTTTAGAATGGAAAAAACTAAATCAACTGTTTTTGTGCAGCCATCCGGATTAATGATGCAGTGTTCTTTACTTCAAATTTTGCCAATAAATTTTTGCGGTGAGTATCTACTGTGGTGGAACCAATAAAAAGTTTCGCTGCAATTTCATAATTCGTCATTCCATCTGCTATCAGTTCCAGCACTTGTTTTTCGCGGCGGGTTAATACAAAATTATTTGAAGGTTTATTCCGCATGGTTTGCGATGCTTCAAAACTTAAATAGGTTTTCCCTTTTATCACTTCGTTTACAGCCTCCATCAACTCTTCTCTTGTTGCATTTTTTAATACATAACCCGAAGCACCGTTATCCATCATCTTTTGAATAAAACTTTGCTGGTTAAAAGTGCTGAGACCAATTATAAAAACAGAAGGATATTTTTCTTTTACTTCTTTGCATAAATCAATACCGCTTTTACCGGGCAGATTGATGTCCATTAAAATTACATCCGGTAATTGATTACGGAGAAATGCAAGACAACTGCCGGCATTCATAGCATGACCCATACATTCAATATCTTTTTCATTTTGCAGTAATGAACGGATGCCCTCAATTACCATATAATGGTCATCAACTATAAAAAATTTTATTGCCACTTAAATATTAAATTCAATATGAACAGATGTGCCTTTTTCTTTTTCTGATTGTACATCTAAATTACCTTTTAAAAATTCAACTCTGTTTTGAATATTACTCCATCCCATTCCCCGACCCACCTGGTCATTCGGGCGGGCATTTGATTGATTTAAGACAGCAGTATCAAAACCATTTCCATCGTCTTCTACCGTTACAGCCAATTGATTATTTGTTTTTGTAACCTGCACTACTGCATTTTTTGCAGCGGCATGCTTCATGGTATTATTTATTAACTCCTGTATTATGCGGTAAATAGTAATGGCGGTTGTTTGCTCAATTGCAACATCCCCCATTCCGATAGACTGATAATTTACCTGCAAAGCGCCTGACTGATTAATGTCATTACAAAAATCTTTCAATGCAGTATCTAATCCAAATTTCACCAGCGCCTCCGGCATCATATTGTGTGCCACCCGGCGCATTTCTTTTATGGAACTGTCCAGCATATCCATGCTGCGTTCAAATGCCTGATGATTGTCAGGTGTCATTATTAAATTTCCTTTCATAGTATTAAGTGAATATTTTATGCCGGACAGCATACCTCCTAATCCATCATGAAGGTCTTTTGCCAGACGGGTTCGTTCCTGCTCTTCACCTTTCAGTACAGCTTCGGTAGCGGTTAATTGTTTTTCTGTTTCTAATTCACTGATTCGCTGCTGCTGAAGTTTTTGTTTTTGTTTATAGTTACGGTATACAAGTAAAACAAGCATCAATAAAGCAACTGCCGAGCCGATAAGAAAATAATTTATAATTCTTCTTTTTTGCAGTTCCGCCTTTTGAAAGATTATTTGTTTATCCTTTTTTTCTGTTTCATATTTTTTTTCCAGTTCAATTGCATATTTTTTTGAATCAAGATTAACTACTGAATCATTGAGGTCTTTATACTTTTGAAAATAATCATAAGCCTGTTTATACCTGCCGGTAACAGCATAAATATCTGAGAGGTATTTATACCCATCATCAAGCATACCAAAATAATTGATGGCTTTGGCATCTTCAATACCTGCTAATAAATATTTCTCTGCCTCTTTATACTTTTTCTGCAGAATAGCGATGGATCCCAATTGCAACTGTGATTCTGCTTTACCATAGCTATAGTTGTATTTTTTTGATACTTCAAAACTTTTTTGAAAATGATAAAATGCCGAATCAAGCTGGTTTATTTTTTTGAAAACCTGTGCAGATAACAGGTAATAACTGAATAGTATATCAATACTGTTTATAGTAGACAGCTCATCGAAATGTAACCCTGCACTATCAATATATTTTTTGGCAGATAAATAGTCTTCCTGCATGATGTAAGAATTTGCAAGAATGAAATAAGCCATAAAAAGTTTTGGACTCAACCGGGACTTCTTAGCAGAAGCAAGGGCTTTATACGCATACTCATTTTGCTTTGTATGCTCTTTGATGTCTCCAAAAAGTGTTGAAACATTACTATAGATAACAACCAATTCAGCATCTAACCCTGATTTCTCAAGTATTGCAATACCCTTTAAATAGTATTGTACAGACTGCTGAAACTCATTCTGATTTTTTAACCTGTTGGCTATATCACTATATGCACCTGCTTCAAATTTTTTTGCTTTTGGGTTATCTGACTTTTGATAGAAAATAATAGCCGTATCAAGACTTGCCTTTGCCTGTACATCGTTACCGCCCGTACTGAATAAAACAGATTGATTTTGATATATACGCCCCAGATTAAAATAGAGCTTCTTTTCTATGGCGAATTTTATTGCATCTCTGTATGCTTTATAAGCTTTGGCTGTATCTACAATTTCATAATCAATAGCGAGGCGCATCATACTTACTGCCCTGTTTGTATCAGCCATAGGCTGTTGCAATTCTTTTATAATACTATCAACAAGATGCTGCTGAGCTTCCGCTGAGTTTAAAACAAAAAAGTTGAATAACAGTATTATCAATATTTTTCTCATACAGTAAAATAACCATTTAGCCTCATTTTACAAATAAACAGCATTGCAACTCTATTGTCCTCCCCTTTTTCCATGATTTTTTGTTTTTTAAAAAATATCCTGTTTTTAGGGGATAGAATATTATTTATCAACTCGTCATATTTACATCATTAAAAATTAAAACAACAAATCATGAAACAAACAATCTTTCTTATGCTTTGCATTGCAATATGCCAGCATTCTTTTTGTCAGACAGACACAATGAAAATAAAAACAAAAACGCTACCTGGTAATACTATTCAGCGGCCAGTATCACTGCAACAGAAGGCAGGAAAAAATATTCCGGCGCCGAAGTTGCCCGACCTGCGAATTACTTCTTTAAATGTGAAGCAAATCAGCAACCCGTCTGGAGGTAAATTCTTAGAAATAAATTATACAGTGAAAAATGACGGAACCGCACCTGTTGACCTTAGTAAAATAAGTATGACGGGCCGTATAAAAATATCTGAAACAAGCATAAGGGAAGATGCCGGATGTGGAAGTGGCATTACAACTATTGGCGGCACTTTTCTCAATCCCGGTGAGGCACATAGCGATTCATACAGGTGTTATGTTGTTATGGATTTTACGGTTTATAAATACTACGTTTTATCAATTGGTACCAACGATACGGTAAAGGAGCTTGATGTAACTAATAATTCTGCAACCACAACTATACTGATTCAATAAATTATTTAATGAAAAAGCAGCTTCTTATATTTTTTATTTCAACGCTTACACTCCTAACCGGCAGCGCTGCCCAAACCGACACCTTCAATGTATTCACTTATCAGCCACCGGAGTTTTTTACCAAAACTGAATTACCTTCAAGAATACAGTTTAACCTGACAAATAATGACACCAGTTTTTGCACCATTACATTATACAAAAGCCGGCCGGCAAAAGATGATATAAAGAAAGATGTAATCAGCCAGTGGAATGAGCAGGTGGTAAAACGATTGACCAAAGCAAATAAAAAACCTGCCAGTATATTAACTGAACAGTTGTGGGAAGGATGGGCATCAACACTTGCCATTGGCAATTATTACCAAAATAAAAAAAAGTGTGTAGTGATGCTGAATTCTTTTAGAAAAGATAAAATAACAGTTTGTGCCGTGTTTCTAATGAGCGATAAAAGTTTTAAAGGAGTAGTGGATAATTTTTCAAAAAATCTTCATTTAAAAAAATAAATTATGAAAAAATATTTTTTTGTTTTTGGATTATTGCTATTCGCCGTAACTGCAATTGCCCAACCCGGTAAAAAAACTGTTGCAAAAGAAAAACCTCCCACCCAATCCGAAATAGATAAGATAATGGAAGATGCCATGAAGGATATGAGCCCGGAAGAAAAAAAAATGATGCAGGAAGCTATGCAAACGGCAAAAGTAATGGAGCAAAAAGGAATGACAGGAAATATCACTTCAGGAAATGTTCCTAAAATACCAAAGAAACAAACTTTGTTGTTAAGCAGAATGCCAAACCTTACATCGCAACAGCAATACAATGCTTACTTAGTTACTCTTTTAGCTGAATGTAAAAAAAATATCAATCCTTCTCTCATTACAGAAGTTGATAATTTTATATTAAAAAATAATAACAATGCAGATGCTTTAGTTAATATAGCCCCGGTTTTATTTCTACAAAAAAAACCAGCCGCTGCTGTCTATGCTGCTATTAAAACTGCTATGAGTAAACCAACAGATATTTTATTGCAGGATAATCTTGCCGTTATACTTCATCAAACAGGTTATCCGCAAAAAGCTTTACCAATACTTCAATTTTTATTGCCTCAAAATAATTATCCAATAATTTTAAACAATATTGCCCAATCCTATTTATCATTAGGCGATATAGCCAATGCAAGAAAATTTTTTATGGGCTGTTTGCAAAAAGACCCCAATCATTGCGAAGCAAATTGCGGAATGGGATTGCTGCTTACCGAAGAAGGAAAAATAAATGAGGCGACAGTTTATATTATTAAATCTTTAAAAAATGGCTATTCAGCAACTGCTGATGCGCTATTGACTAAACATAAACTAAAAATAAAGTTTAGCGATATAAAACAAAAAGTGCCTGAATATTTCAACCCTCAAAAATATAAACCCATACCACCGGCTTACAATATGGAGATGGTGGAACCGACTGAAGCGCTAAGAACCGCACTACATGAAAAGATGCGGTTTTGGATGCAAAAGAAAGAAAGGGTAAATGATGAGCAAAGAGATAAAATGGAGAAAGAATCTCTGTTAGAAACAGCAGATAGAGGCCGGGGCTATTTTTCCAATGCTCCTTTTGCAAAAAAGGCTCAATTAATGATAAACCTTATTGGTGTTGAATATGCCGGATTTGCTTCTGCAGACTATAAAAATAAATACATGCCAATTGAAAAGCAATATAACATACAGTTGGAAAAAAAGCTGAAAGATATGTATGGTGGCAACCAGACGTATGAAAATGAATACGAACAATGTGTAAAAAAAATAGAAATATTAAATAGCCATTTACCATTATCAGCAAAAAACCATGAAACCTATCAGCGAAATACACTTCCCGCATTATACGAATGGACCAATCAGTCTCTTTATTGGTGGTACTTTCTTACTAATGGAGAACAATACAAAATACAATTTCACAATTTTGTCAGCGACTTTTTTGAAGCGTTGCATGGCTACGATGAAATGCAAAACCTTCATCCCACGCCTTTATGGATAGCTACTACGTGTAAAGATGTGAAAGAACCTGTCAAGGTTAAAAAAACAAATGACAGTCTTGAAATTTATTGCCCGATAAATATAAAAATCCCTATCGTGTTTGGCAGTTACAAACAAACCTGCGAGGGTATGGAGATTGAAGGCGGTGAACTTTTAATGCTGGGCTTTGAAGAAAATTATAAAACAGGTGAGTTCAGTTTTGCTTTCGGACTTGGCGCTGAGGCAAGGCTGGCTATTTTCTCTGCAGGTTCAAAAGGGCAAATGTTTTTCAAGTTTGATAAAGATTTTTCACCAATAGATTGCGGTATGAAATTCGAAGCAGGAGGTGAAGCAAATGTTCTCGGTTTAACTATCGAAGAAAAGATGGTGGGGGTAATGGGTATGACCAGCGGAATACATGTAGATGCTGTAAGTGCCGGAAAAACAACCAATATTTTTGAAATGGACCCAACAAAATAAATTGAACTTAATATGAAAAAAATAATTCTTCACTCAGCTTTTTATTTTATAGCGGCAATTTCCTTTAGCCAACCCATCCCCCGGCAATCCATTGAAAACAGTATAATCGGTTGGATGAAAGTTTACAACTTTAAAGGCGTAAAAGAGGGGATGAAAGTTGACAGTAAAGTGTATTCGGCAAATCAGGTTTCCATTTGTGATTCTTTTGCCAACTGGATGCAGGCCAGCTATATACCGAAAGGTGCTTTGGGTGATGTGAAAAAATCAGTTTCGGAAAAATTAGGCTTATATAATAAGCATACCGCCGGCAAGCCGCAGAATTACGGCGCATTTTCCAAATCATATACTGAACTAAAATACAATAGCAGCCGGAAGTTGGAACCTTTAACAAATAGTCATGCCTGGTGGGGTGTATTTGCTAATAATATTCCGGGAGATTGGCCGATTCGGGATATCTGCACCCCTACGCAATATTATTTTACGATGCCCACTGCAGAAACAGAAGTGGATGACGAAAAAATTAAAAAACCTCTTGACCTATCGAAGAATGTAAACATTAAACCCTATATCAGCTTCTGGGTAAAAAATATGGGATTTGGCGGCGGCGTGCAGCATGTTCTATTATGCAAGGAAAATAAGTCACCCTTTATAAAAATAACTAAAGCAGAATATTTGCAGGCATTAGAAATTGCTATACCCCTTTTTTATGAAAGAGAAAAGAAAATAATTTCTGAAGCAATCGGGGGCAATCAGCAAAGAATGACATTTCCATTAAAACAATTAGATGAAAAAATTGAAGGGTTTACTACAGGTCTGAAAAAGAACAGGGAAAAATATAAAAACCGCCTGGGCGAATTGGCGATGACCAGTACACAACCAGGTCTTTCTGATTTAGGGAATGGAAGAGATGTATTCAGCAGCCAATATTTAACTGACCCTGAATCAACTTCTGCCAGATACGCTGTTTACAAAGTTGACCCCGCAATTGCTGAGCTTTGTAAAAAAGATAAACCACAATGGATATTAGTTAGCTGGGAGTATTGGATAACTGACCCTACAGAAAAACAACAGCATGAAGCCATCATCAATAATTTTAATTTTGAATATGTCTATAATTTTTTCTTTGATGCTGAAAAAATCAAAGGGCAACAATATAAACCACTTCGTTCTCCTGTATTTAAAGAAGCAGTAGTTGTTACCGAAGCTTCGGAAGCCAGTAAAAAAAATACAGCAGATAAAAACATACATTTCTTTGAAGATTTTTCAACGACAGCCATTGGCAAAAAACCAATTGGATGGCGAAGTGAATATGGTTTTGATGGCGGCATTATTGCAATCCTGGATGGACTAAATGGCAACTGGGTGGTAATAACCGGCAACACATTAACAGCAAACCAAATTAAAAAACCGTTACCGCAAAATTTTACGCTGACATATGAATTGACAGCTTCTCAAAATTTTACATGGGGAGCCAAGGGTTTAACTATGCTGTTGTCAAAGGAAACATCACCCGGCAATGCAGAATCATTTCTAAATCTTAAACTACGCCCCGGATTTGATGGAAAAGATGGTGAGGCAACGCTTGAAACTAAATTCCCTTTCCCTCCGGGTTATTCTAATAGCACTAAATGGTATGTTGCCACCGGTTTTTCCAACAACAAAAAAAATAATCGTGTTACTGTTACTATAAAAAAGAAAGAAGAAATGTTGCAGGTGTTTATTGATAATACTAAAATAGCTGAATACGAAAAAGCAATTCCGGCAGCTCACTTATTCAATGCCTTGTCATTCTATAGTTATAACTCCGGCCAGGACGATAAATATTATATCAGCAATATTAAAATCACAAGGAACTAAATAAGCATTCAATGAAAAAGATACTATTACAATCAAGGGTTCTATCTCTAACATTATTTAGTGTGTTTAATTTACTGATAGTACAACTAAGTGTTGCACAGGATTGTGTAAAAGAAGCCGCAAGCAGGCCATCTACATTAGTTAGAAGTAAAGATAATATCGTGCCAATGAGTGCCAAAATGAATGCAGGCGAAATGGCTAAAATGAAACCCTATTTAACAAAAGCAGAAACTTGGGTAAAAAATATATTGACCGGCTTTACTGGAGCAAAACTGAATTACTTTAATAATTATTTTCCAAAGTATTTATCTGATGCTGAAACTACCGATCGAATGATTTTAGCCGCAGGTATTAAAGGGCACTACCAAGCGCAAATGATGTTTTTTGAATACTATTGTTACGATAAAAAATATCCCATTGAAACCGAAGCGGAAAGTGGCTCCTCTGTTTATATAAATTTTAATAATGTTTTTGCTTTTGGATTTACTGCAGATGAAGGCGTTTATACTATTAACGGAAAGCCTACATTCAAAGTACTTAAAAAGAAAAAAACAGAAGGCAAAATTGATTATTATGAATCTAGGTCAAAGGTTAATGCAACCGGAAAAATATACACGAGCAATGATTATATTATTTTAAGAAATAGTGATAAGCCGGTTTTTATACCTATTACCCGTAAAGAATACCTGCAGCAGATGCTGAAGGATGTTGATATAGCCGAAAATAGCAATTCAAAATTTTTTAATGAATCGTATGAATCTAATAAAAAAATGTTTGAATTAGAAATGAAGGTTTACAAAGAGAATGACAAAAGCTATACAGCAGAAAAAGAAGCCAAGCGAAGAAAATGGTTTGAAGAAGATCAGGAAAAACTTAAAAAAATTAATAGTAAAATCACCCCTGATGCAATTGCTGCCAAAGAAGTAATATTACAATATTTACAGAAACCAGCCGAATGGTTGAATAGAACCGTAAAAGATTTTTATTCTTCAGGATATAGTAAGATAAATGTGTTGGGATTTCTGGAAAATCTTGATAAAGAAGGAATGAACGGAGTGGGAGAAATAGAAGAAGAAACAGCAGAGGAAATTGTTACTATCAATCCTGCTTATTTTAATAAAACACTCAGCAGCGATGTGCCACAATTAATAATGGTGCATTTAAGAAATGGCTATTACCCACACATGGAAAAAGTTGCTGCTCTTGTAAAAAAGCCTGGTGCTCTTGCACCTTTAGAAGCCATGTTGAATCCCGGTAAGTCTGCATTACCCATATTGGCTCCAACCGAAATAGTTTCTGCCTATTCGTTGAAATATCTACCAAAACTAAAAACACTTACGCCGTTGGTGGTACCGGGCGGCATGAAACCATCTGTCATTCCTGTTACAGCTAATTACAATAGTGTTCCAACTACTTCGGCATTCAATTTTACCCTTCCACCCCTTTCTGCCAAACTTAATCAATTACCACAATTGGTAACTGCCGAAAATTATACTGCCTATTTACAACAATTGCACAGCTCTATTTCAAACGCAATAAAACCCAATGAAAAAAAGAAAGCAGATGACTATGTAAAAAATAAAAAACTAACACAATCAAAAGACATCAGCAAAACTGCTTTTGCCGCATGGCTGCAAAATGCACCGGCTGCAAGTTTGTATTTGCATAGCAAAGCTGTAACCACCAACCCTACCGATGCGCTGGCTGCAAATAATTTTTCTGCTTTCTTAATCATGGGTGGGTTGCCTGAAAAATCAATACCCATCCTGGAATACTGGAACAAACAAAAACCCGGCGAAGCAACGCTGCTTAGTAACTTGGGCAATGCTTATTACCGCTTGGGCGATGTAAATAAAGCGATGCAATACCTGCAG
>JANPEU010000585.1:0-5400 GCA_031423175.1 Bacteroidota bacterium | reverse complement strand
ACCTAGAACCACACCGAGATAAACACTCTTTCCCTACACGACTCTCTTCCGATATAAGTAAAGAAAAACTTTATTCATAAAGCGACTCAAATAATCATTACCTCAAGAGATTCCTCGCAGAGCCTCGGAATGACAAATAGCATTAAAAAAAAAAACATCGCCTACTCAGTGTCTTGTCTTGCCGAGGCTTTGCGAGGCATCTCAAACAAATTGAGTAAAGAAAAACTTTCTAAATAAAACGACTCAAATAATTATAACCTCAAGAGATTCCTCTCCGCTAAAGGCGGACTCATGAATGACAATCTCAATAACTCGGAATTGACAAATACATAAAGACTTTAACTCTGAATCTGCCTACCGGACAGTCAGGATAAGAACTATAAAACTCAAAACTGGAAACCCTGCCAATTTTTCACCTTAATCCCAAATGGCACTATCATTGACAAGCTAGGTTGAATCATTAAATTCAAAATATATGGGAAAGATAATTGGAATAGACCTCGGAACAACAAATAGCTGTGTTGCTGTAATGGAAGGCAACGAACCTGTCGTTATAGCAAACGATGAAGGCCGTCGTACAACGCCGTCAGTGGTGGCTTTTCTTAAGAATGGGGAACGCAAAGTAGGTGATCCGGCAAAACGCCAGGCTATCACTAACCCACAAAATACAATCGCTTCAGTGAAGCGTTTTATGGGTCGCGGCTTTGGTGAAGTAACCGAAGAAATAAGCCATTGGAGTTACAAAGTGGCAAAAGGTGACAATAATACCGTTCGTATTGACATAGATGGCCGTCTTTACACACCCCAGGAAATAAGTGCAATGATTCTTCAAAAAATGAAGAAGACTGCTGAAGATTATTTGGGACATGAAGTAAGTGAAGCAGTGATAACAGTGCCAGCCTATTTCAACGATGCACAACGTCAGGCCACAAAAGAAGCCGGCGAAATTGCTGGATTGACGGTTCGCAGAATTATTAATGAACCTACTGCCGCAGCACTTGCTTTTGGTTTGGATAAAAAACACAAAGATCAAAAAGTAGCTGTGTATGATTTAGGTGGTGGTACGTTTGACGTATCCGTATTGGAATTAGGGGATGGTGTATTTGAAGTAAAAAGCACCAATGGTGATACACACTTAGGTGGTGATGATTTTGATAAAGTGATTATGGATTGGCTGGCAGATGAATTTAAAAAAGATGAAGCTATTGATTTGCGCAAAGACCCAATGGCTTTGCAACGCCTGAAAGAAGCATCTGAAAAAGCAAAAGTAGAATTGAGTTCATCAAGTGAAACAGAAATTAATCTACCCTATATCACAGCGGTGGATGGTGTACCTAAACACCTGGTAAAAAAATTAAGCAAAGCAAAATTTGAACAGTTAGCTGATAAATTATTTGAACGTTGTTTAAAACCCTGTGAGTTGGCATTGAAAGATGCAGGTTTGAAACCTTCAGATATTGATGAAGTTATTTTGGTAGGAGGTAGTACCCGTATTCCGAAAGTGCAGGAGTTGGTTGAAAAATTCTTTGGTAAAAAACCAAATAAAAGTATCAACCCTGATGAAGCAGTAGCAGTGGGTGCATGTGTACAAGGCGCTGTATTAACCGGCGAAATAAAAGATGTATTGCTGCTGGATGTAACTCCGCTTACACTCGGTATAGAAACAATGGGTGGCGTATTAACTCCGTTGATTCCAAGTAACACAACCATACCTTCAAAAAAATCGGAAGTGTTTAGTACGGCAAGCGATAACCAGCCCGGTGTACAGATACATGTACTGCAAGGCGAACGCAGTATGGCAAAAGATAATAAGAGCCTTGGCATATTTAACCTGGATGGAATACCACCGGCACAGCGTGGCGTACCGCAGATAGAAGTAATATTTGATATAGATGCAAACGGCATACTGCATGTAACGGCGAAAGATAAAGGAACCGGTAAAGAACAAAAAATACATATTGAAGCAGGTAGCGGATTGAGCAAAGACGAAGTAGAAAAAATGAAAGCCGATGCAAAAGCAAATGAAGCAACTGATAAAGCTGAAAAAGAAAAAGTAGAAAAACTGAATATGGCTGACAGTTTAATTTTTCAAACAGAAAAACAACTGAAAGAATATGGTGAAAAAATACCAGCCGAAAAGAAAGCCGTGATAGAAGCAGCAGCAGAAAAATTAAAAGAAGCACAGAAAGCACAGGACTTAGCAGCTATTGAAACCAGCATGAAAGAACTGAATGATGCATGGATGGCAGCAAGTGAGGATATGTATAAGGCTTCGCAAGAACAAGCACCACCACAGGCAGAAGGTGATGGGCAGGATAGCGGACAAACTGCTACTGACGCAAAGAAAGAAGATAAGGTGGAGGATGTGCCGTTTGAAGAGGTGAAGTAGGACTACTGATTAATTCGATTGAAATAATTTTAATGATAACGAAGCCCTACCGAAATGTGGGGCTTTTAGTTAGGAAAAGTCTATGAGTTCTTTGGGATCAACTTTCAAGAATTTCGCTATAAGAAACAAATGACTGATACTTGTATTTACTTTTCCTAATTCTATCCGGTTAATTTGACTATACTCTAATCCACAGGAATAAGCAAGATTCTCTTGCGAAATTTTCTTGTTAAGCCTGACCTTCCTTATTTTTTCTCCAAGCTTCTTGATTATGACTTTATCCCTATAGTATGGCACAAGGGCAAAGGGAAGAATAGATTTATTTGGAAGTTAGAGCAAATTTGCCTTAATTTTAAATATTAGATTTCCCTCCCTTCTAAACGACTCTCTTGTATCACAAATTTTTTATTTACCAACACAAACTAAAATGAAAAAGAATCATTTGATTATCGCATTATTTATTCTGGCTTCAAGTGTAACAATCAACTGCAGTAAGGGAAAAGATGAAGTAAAGAATTGTACTGATCTTATTAGTAAAGTTGACGAAGCGTCAACTAGGTATTTTGCAAACCAGACTTTGGCAAACTGCCAGGCATTTAAAACATCCCTTAACAATCTACTTGCCTGTTCGTATCTTATTGAACCAGAAAGGGGACAATTTAAGCAAATACGTGACGGGTTGCCTTGTTAAAAGACGAATTAACCTTTTAAGTAATTCTGAGAAGTAGCACCGAATAATTTTTTTTATCACCAATTCAAAATTTTTTTATGAAATCAAAACTAATTTTCACTTTTGGCGTATTATTTTTCTTTTTAATCTACGGGCAAGAATCTTTTGCGCAACCAAAAAATAAAAAAAAGAAAGGAAATGAGGAAGAAAGAATTAATCCTAAGTTTTCATATTCTCCTGAATCAAGAGAGTCTGTTGCAAGTACAGGAATGACGATTGCTCTCTTAAATCCGGTTTTTTCGAATAGGGAACTACGGGGGGCTAGTCCCTGGAGTGACTTTGCAAAAGCAATGACAAGTGATATTGAAGAATTACTTGTTTCAAAAGGATTTAAAGTCAAAGGTCCTTATAGTTCAATTGATGATATGGTTGTTTCAGATAAAACAAATTCAGATTTTATTTTAAAAATATCTATAGATATAGAGCCTAAACTTCAAAGAAAATTGAAACAACTTTATGTATTAAATTTTGGTGGTCCAAGTACTTATCAATATCTAGTAACACAGGGGGATGGTTCAATTAGTGGTAAAGTTCAATTAACTGCATATTCGTGCTTTTCCAGTGAAAAACTTTGGAAAAAGGACTTGGATATTAATGAAAAAAAATTTTCCTACTCTGGTAGTATTAAATGGCCAACAAGCACAATTAGTCCTTATGCAGAATTACAACAAGATGTAAACTTATGGAACCCTGTTTGTAAGATGATGGAAGAAGTGTATAAAGAAGCGTTTGATATTTTTTATAAACAATTTGCAAAGGAAGAAATGGCCCCTGTTGCTGAAGAATCAAGAAAGACAGATAAAGACAAAAGAGGAAATTAGTATTTTTGCCATTGTTGGTAGCTCACCAAAAGTAGCACGCCAACGTTGGTGTGAGGCGTTGGCAAAGTGTATAACCCACCAACGACAAACTAAAGCCATAACAGTTTTTGATTCCATCGGTGTCTCCCAAATAATCTTCAAATAAAATGAAAGCGTACGCATTATGTTATTCCGAATGCTATCGGGATGCAGGCATTGTGTATAGCGGAAACCTCATGCAATAAGGATTTCAAAAAATATAATCTGCTTTTACCATACTTTGTTTATCGGCTTATAATTTTTGTATCTTTATTTTATGCTAATAACCAAAGAGGAAATAATACAAAAGCTAAAAGAAATAAAACCTCTTTTAAAACAAAAATATAACCTTACTGAAATAGCCTTGTTTGGGAGCTATGCCCGTGATGAACAAACCGAAAAAAGTGATATAGATATAATGGTAGACTACAACCCCAAAACGTACAAAGGTTTTTTATATTCTATTGATGAGATTGAAAAACTTTTCCCTGATAAGGAAATACAGGCAGTCATAAAAGGTGGTATAAAGCCCCAATACTTTGAAGTTCTAAAACCCGACCTTATTTATGCGTAATAAAAGGGAGGACAAATTATTACTTAGCGACATGATTGAACATGCTGATAACATTTTTCAGTTTGTTCAAAATACTTCTTACGATGAATTGATAAAAGATAAAATGAAAGTGCTGGCAGTGGTTCGTTGTTTTGAAATAATTGGAGAAGCAGCTTCCATGATCTCTGATGAAACAAAAATATCAAATCCATTAGTAGAATGGCGGGAGCTCAAAGACTTTAGAAACCGCCTCATACATCATTATTTTGGTATTGATTACGAAATCGTTTGGTCTATTATCAAAACAGACCTTCCTTACAATTACGAATTTTTAAAGCGAATTGAAATATAATTATGAAGGAGTTCGCTTCCTATATCTCCATCAATCCTGAAGTCAGGTTTGGTAAACCTTGCATTAAAGATACAAGAATAGCTATTTCAGATATTTTGCAATGGCTGGCTTCTGGTATGAGCCATGCACAAATCATAGAAGATTATCCGTCATTAAAAGAAGAACACATACTTGCAGCGCTGGCATTTGCAGCCAACCGGGAAACAATGATTAAAATTATTGCGGCTTAGTATGAAACTTTTCAGTCCACCCGGTGCCTTCGCCATAAGACACTCCAAAAAATAAAGAATGATGTGGCGAGACACCAAGAGTTCGAAACATAATTTTACTCTTTCCCTTTTATCGTAAAAACTTATAGTCCCAATTTCTGTATTATTCTTCTAAGGATTCTAATCCGTGATGATTTCTTTTTCGCCAGTTTATTAAATAATAAATGCCATCCAATTTTATGAACGGCATTTATTTAAAGTCAGGCTATTTTTTTTAATTCCCCAATACTACAAACAACGCATAAATGATTGAAGCCAGCAAAGGCAA
>JANPEU010000584.1:0-3130 GCA_031423175.1 Bacteroidota bacterium | reverse complement strand
TAAAATTCAAATAAATATTTTTCATTGTAATCAATTCCGAATTCATTCAACAGATTCATGTATTCTGTCCTGAATGTTATTTTTTGGTGATGTTCAGGTTGTTTCAAAATATAATTTACTACTTGCGATGCTTGTGATTTTGAATAACTGAATGCCCCAAACCCTTCCTGCCAGCTGAATGTACTGTTAACAAATTTCTTTTCTTTAATGAAAGAAGAAGAATTTGCTTTTATATCTTTTGCTAAATCCGAGATTGCCAAATCTGGTTTCATACTAACTAATATGTGTGTATGGTCTGGCATGCAATAGATAGTATAAAGCTTTTGTTTTTTATTTGTGATTATCCCTGTCATATATTTTTGCAATTCCTCTCTGAATGATTCTTTAATAAAACATTCTCTGCCCTTTACAGTAAAAACAATTTGAATATATATCTGAGAATATGTGTTTCCCATTTTTAGTATATCGCCCATTCGGGGCTCTGTTTGTTTTATTTAATTTCGTTCTACTAACATTATGCCCCTACGGGGCTCGGCTCTGTTTGTTTAATTGCTACTACTAACATTATGCCCCTACGGGGTTATGAAATTATTCATACTATTTCCACAAATACAAAAACACAATCGCCAGAGCAACAATCCCCCCGAAAAAATAAATGGCATAGCTCTGCACTTTACCAGACTGCATACCTTTTATTAAACCGGAAATCGTTGCTGTTGTATTTGCAATTCCATTCATCAGCCCGTCTACAATATTTTTGTCAATCCACGCTGCCGGCCGACCAATGAGATTAAAAATTATTTTCTTTGTAACGAAAAGATATAATTCATCAATATAAAATTTCTTTTTTGCTGCTGTATATAAACTGCCCAATCTCTTCGAATGTTTCACCGGGCATTCATTTTCATAACGGAAATACCAGGTCGCAATAACAATACCTGCAACAGCCAGCAGCACAGGTGCAATGGAGAACAGAAAATGAAAATGTGTTTCTAAACTTTTGTTATCACTTGAAACAAATTCGCCAAAAGGAATAAAACCTGTAGCAACGGAGCAAATTGCAAGAATCACCAATGGCATTTTCATAGAGAAAGTTCCTTCACTATGCCTGTCCGCTGAAGCTTCAGCGGAGGCAGAATGGTTGTGTAATACAGTTTGTTTATTCCAAAAGATAGAGAAGTACAAACGGAACATATAAAAGGCAGTAAGGCCAGAAGTCAACAATGCAACTCCGTAAACTATTTTGTTGGAATTATATGCTGCCAGTAAAATTTCTTCCTTGCTGAAAAAACCAGCGAATGGTGGTATACCAGCAATAGCCAAACAAGCAATAAGAAAACAAATATGCGTAATGGGCATGAATTTTCTCAGTCCTCCCATATCTTTCATTTCATTGCTATGAATCATATGAATGACTGCACCTGCTCCAAGAAATAATAATGATTTAAAGAAAGCATGTGTAAACAAATGGAACATAGAAGCTGTATAGCCCAAACCATTTTCACCACCATATCCGGATACACCAAGAGCAAACATCATATAACCAATCTGCGACATGGTAGAATAAGCCAGTATTCTTTTAATATCCGTTTGTGTACAGGCAATAATGGCTGCAAATAATGCGGATATTAATCCAACAAATGTTACAATGCCCAACGCTGCTTGTGTAAGAGTAAACAACGGAAACAATCTTGCTACCAGATAAACACCTGCCACAACCATGGTTGCAGCATGTATCAATGCTGAAACAGGTGTGGGGCCTTCCATCGCATCGGGTAGCCAGATATGTAATGGGAACATGGCAGATTTACCGGCACCACCAATAAAAATTAATGTTAGTCCCCATGTAAGAGCACTTATTCCAATAAAGGAAGCTGTGGTGATAGCAATTAATTCAGATGATTGTAAATTTTCAATCAGCGTTTTTATATCAAGTGTTTTTCCATAGAAAGCAAGAATCAAAATGCCGATAAGAAAACCAAGGTCAGCAAAACGAGTTACGATAAATGCTTTCTTCGATGCGGCAACTGCAGAGGGTTTGTCGTAATAATAGCCAATCAGTAAGTAAGAGGATACACCCACCAGTTCCCAAAACATATATATCTGGAAGAGATTGCCTGAAATAACCAATCCTAACATTGAAAAAGTAAACAGTCCTAAAAATGCATAGTAAGTACCAAATCGTTCTTCTCCTTTCATATAACCCAAACTGAAAATATGAACCATCAATGAAACAAATGTTACCACCACCAGCATCATCACCGAAATCGGGTCGAGGATGATGCCCATATCAATGGAAACATTTTCAGAAAATGATAACCAGGTGAATTTAAGTGCAGTGATGGTTTGATAAGTATCACCTCCCGAATCAGTCGGGACAGGAACTTTTCCATTTACTAAGAAATAATTGTACGCTGTGTATAATGCAAGCAACGTTGAAATTAATAGTAAACCTGTTCCGATAATGCCAGAAGTTGTTTTGAAATATTTTCTTCCGAACAAGCCCAGTATTATAAAACCTGCCAGTGGCAGAAGAGGAATTAATGCTATGTATGACGAATAGTTCATGGCCTCACCCCTCGTTCCCCTCTCCAAAGGAGAGGGGAGGTCGGGCTTTAGTTTATTAATTTAAATTTTGTAATTAAGCATTTCATCTTTTTGTTATTTATTCATCGATTATCAACTACTCCTATTTCAATCAGCAGCTTCAAATAAGCTGGCCTTGTGCCTTGCAATTCTCCCCCTTTGGGGGAGTTAGAGGGGGCCGGGCCTCTAATATTTCATTTCGCTTGCATCTTCCACATCAATTGATTTATGACTGCGATACAGATTGATGATTATAGCAATCGCTATCGCTGCTTCTGCTGCCGCAATCGCAATAATAAATATGGTGAAGAAGATGCCATCCAATTTATCGGGATATAAATATTTATTGAACACAACGAAGTTGATATTGACACTATTCAATATCAGTTCTACTGCCATCAGCATCGTAATCATATTGCGGCGTGTAAACAAGCCGTACATGCCGATGAAGAACAGCGCTGTGCTTACAAATAATATATGGCTAATAGGTATATCCATCATTTTGACCTCACCCGCCTCACCCCCAACCCCTCTCCGTCAGGAG